>JALDXR010000018.1:0-17185 GCA_032154865.1 Nocardioidaceae bacterium | reverse complement strand
AGATGGACCTGGACCGGCCGGTGACGTCCGAGCTCGTCCAGGAGCTGTGCGAGATCGCGGCGTCGGCCCCGAACCACAAGCGGACGTGGCCCTGGCGATTCTGCCTGTTCACGGGCGAGGGTCGCAGGGCGCTCGGTGAGGCGTACGCCGCCGCTCTACAGCTCCGCGGCGCGGACGAGGCCAAGATCACCAAGGCCCGCACGAAGTACCTCCGCGCCCCAGCGATGCTGCTGGTCGGTTCGGCTGCGGTCGCGATGCCGACAGCGACGGCGGCCACCGGACCCGGCGCCGACCACACCGCGGTCGCCACGACGTACAACTCCTCGACCGGCGAATCGACGCGGACCTCGCATCAGGCCGGCCACCAGGCCGGCGGGCCGGAACGCGCCGTCAAGCAGCAGGCATCAAAGCCTGCCGAGCTGAAGCCGGGTCTCGCCGTCCGTACTGCACAGGGCGTGAAGTACGAAGTGCAGCCGCCGCACAACCGGCAGTACGACTGCCTGTGGGACATCGCCGAGCGCTATCTCAACGACGGGATGCGGTGGAAGGAGATCTACCAGCTCAACAAGGACATCGTGCAGCCCGACGGCAGCTCCCTCGAGGATCCCGACCTGATCTATCCCGGGTGGATCCTGCAGTTGCCCGACGACGCCGAGGGGCCGGGCGTCATCACGCTGGGCGGCGGCAACGGCGACACCAAGCAGATGGACAACCACGCAGAGCAGAAGGTCCGGGACGACGACGGCGACGACCAGCACCTGCTGATCCGGGGCGACCAGGATCACCAGCAGGCCGCTGGAGGCGGGGGAGGCACGTCCGAGGACGACGAGGCCGGCCAATGGGCCGCTCCGCTCGGGGTCGGGGGCGGTCTGGTCGCGGCGAGCCTGCTCTTCGCGCTGCGCCGTCGGCGTGGCTGGCAGGGCGGTGGACCCGGCGGTGGTGGCGGACTCAAGCCCGGCGACGAGGCCAACCTGCGTCTCGCCGCCGACGGACCGGCGGCCCTCCTCGTCGATCGCTCGATGCGGCAGCTCTCCCACAGCAGCTACCAGACCGGGCGCGCGGTGCCCCCGGTGCGGGCGGCGTACGTCAACGAACAGACCCTCACGATCGCCTTCGAGACGCCGGTGATGATGGCGATCCCGGACGGCTGGCGGTCATCGCCGGACGGTCGGATGTGGCTGGTCGACCGGTCCGTCGCAGACGGCTTCGCCCCGCCGGCCGGAGTCGGATCGCCGTGCCCGACGCTCGCCACGGTGGGGCGTACGAGCGACGGCACGATCGTCCTGGCCAACCTCGCCGGGGCGCGCGGCGTGGTCGCGCTGACCGGCGCGACCCGGACGGCCCACGAGATCGCGATGTCGCTGGCGCTCGAGCTCGCCTCCGCACCGTGGACCGACGCCCTGCAGCTCACCCTCGTCGGCTTCCATGACAATCTGGCCGACCTCGCTCCGCACCGGATCCGCCAGGCCCGCGACGTCGACTCCGCCCTGGCCGTCCAGGATCCCGACCGGCCGGGCGTCGTGCTGGCCGCACACCCGCCGAGCGTCGAGCACGAGAAGCGTTTCGCCGCCGCAGTCGAGCAGGGACAGCTGGCCGGCGCAGTGGTCGTCGGCGACACCCCGAGCGCTGCCTGGCGGCTCGAGGCCACACCGGGCGGCCGACTGACCAACGCCGAGCTCGGCCTCGACGTGGCCGCCCAGCGGGTACCGACGACGGCGGCCGCCCGGATGGTCGACCTGTTCCGCTGGGCCGACGCCGGTCGCTCCGCGCCAGCGACCCGGGTCGCGCCGCAGCCGGTGCCCGGCTTCGACGCCAGGCTGCTCGAGCGTGGCGCCAAGGCTGCCGTGTCGGTGCAGTTGCTGGGGCCGGTCAAGGTCACCGCGCCCGGCGAGATCGAACCGAACCGCGTCGAGCTCGCCACCGAGATCGTCGCCCATCTCACCCTTCACCCGGCCGGTGTCCACCCGACCGTCCTGGCGTCGGCGATCTGGCCGCGCGGCGCCAGTGACGAAGTCGTCGAGGCGTCCCTCGGCCACGTCCGCCGGTGGCTCGGCGCGGATGCCGACGGACACGAGCGGCTGTTCCAGGACGACCAGCAGCGCTGGCGGCTCGACCTGCGCCAGGTCCGGGTCGACTGGCAGGTGCTGCGGGCGTTCGTCGCACGGGCCGAGCGGGCCGACGATCCGACGATGGATCTCGCATCGGCCCTGTCCTGCGTCGAGGGCCCCGCGCTCGACCAGCTCCCGCCCCATCGCTACTCCTGGCTGGCCAACACCTCGGCGCTGCGGGACATCCAGACCACCGTCGTCGGCGTCGCGCTTCGGGTGTCGAGCGTGGCGGCCGACGCCGCCAACCTGGGGCTCGCCCACGAGTCGCTGCGCACCGGCCTCGACATGGTGCCGGGCTGCGAGGAGCTGTGGCGGGCCGAGCTACGGCTCACTCACCGTACGGACAGCACCGACGCCGTGCACCGGGTGGCGGACGAGATGTTCGCCGCGATCGAGCGGCACGGGTCGCCGCGAGGAGCGGAGGCGCAGACGGTGGCGTTGGTGGAGGAGTTGCTGCCGGGGTACGGGCGGGTGCCGGCGGGCAAGATCGCTTGAGCCGGTTGGTGTCTGGCGGGGTTGGGGTAGGTCGGCGCGCGGGCAACCAGCCTCGCTCGTGCCTCGCTCGGCGGCCAGGCCCATCCACGCCCGCGCGCCTACCTACCCGAGGAGCGTGTTCGCGGTGGGCGAACACGGCCTTGTCGGGGGGCGTTCGTACCGTGGGGAGGGAAGATGCAGGGCATTCTGGGCGTTGAGGAGATAGATGAGCGGGACTATGGGCGGCTGGATGGCGATGCGGTCGTACTCGTCGGATCGGTCGGTGACGAGTCAGCGACTGGCGCCGGGGACGACCGGACGCGTCGTGCGCTATGCGCGTCCGTATCGCCGTCAGATCGTGGCGTTCCTCGCCATGGTCGTCGTGAGCGCGCTGTTGGTGGTGGCGACGCCGCTGCTGTTCAAGAAGATCGTGGACGACGGCGTCATGCAGCAGGACACCAGCCTGGTCGTGTGGCTCGCCTTGGTGGTGGCGCTGATCGCCGTGTTCGAGGCGATTCTCACGCTTGCGCAGCGCTGGTGCTCGTCACGCATCGGTGAGGGACTGATCTACGACCTGCGGACCGATGTCTTCAGACACGTCCAGCGGCTGCCGGTCGCGTTCTTCACCCGTACTCAGACCGGCGCGCTCGTCTCACGCCTCAACAGCGACGTCGTGGGCGCGCAGCGAGCCTTCACGTCGACGCTGTCCGGCGTCGTCTCCAACATCGTCAGCCTGATCATGGTGGTCGGCGCGATGCTGTTCCTGTCGTGGCAGATCACGCTGGTGGCGTTCGCCCTGCTGCCGCTGTTCATCCTGCCGGCGCGATGGGCCGGTGCGAAGCTGGCGGGGCTCAGCCGCGAGCAGATGCAGCTCAACGCCGAGATGGGCTCGTCGATGACCGAGCGGTTCCACGTCGCGGGGGCGATGCTGGTGAAACTGTTCGGCCGCGCCGACGACGAGGACAAGGCGTTCGACGAGAAGGCCGCGAACGTACGCGATCTCGGTGTCCGGGTCGCCATGACCAGCCGGATCTTCTTCACCGCCTTAACGCTTGTCGCCTCGCTCGCGACGGCGCTGGTCTACGGCATCGGCGGCGTCATGGGCGTCAACGGCGCCCTGTCGGTCGGCACCCTGCTCGCACTGGCGGCACTGATCGGACGGCTCTACGGACCACTCACCGGGCTGTCCAACGTGCACGTCGACGTCATGACCGCGATGGTCAGCTTCGAGCGGGTATTCGAGGTGCTCGACCTCCCGTCCATGATCGAGGACGACCCGGAGACGAAGCGACTGCCGGAGGACGCACCGGCGAGCGTCGAGTTCTCCAAGGTCCGGTTCCGTTACCCGACTGCCGAGGACGTGTCGCTGGCCAGCCTCGAGACGGTCAGCGGACCCGGCGACAGTGGCAACAGTGACGTGCTGCACGACGTGTCGTTCGAGATTCGCCCTGGTGAGATGGTCGCCCTGGTGGGCCACTCCGGAGCCGGCAAGTCGACGATCACGCACCTGGTGACCCGGCTCTACGACGTCACCGGCGGCAGCGTCCGGGTCGGCGGCGAAGACGTACGCGACGTGACCCAGGAGTCCCTGCGGCGTCAGGTCGGCTACGTCACGCAGGACGCCCACATGTTCCACGATTCGATCGCGGCCAACCTGCGCTACGCCCGGCCGGACGCGACCGACGAGGAGATCATCGACGCGTTGGAGGCGGCGCAGATCCGGCGGCTGGTCGAGAGCCTGCCCGACGGGCTCAACACGATCGTCGGCGACCGTGGCTATCGGCTGTCCGGCGGCGAGCGGCAGCGGCTGGCCATCGCGCGGCTGCTCCTCAAGGCGCCGCAGATCGTCGTACTCGACGAGGCCACCGCCCACTTGGACTCCGAGTCCGAGGCGGCCGTGCAGCGCGCCCTCGACACCGCGCTGGAGGGGCGCACGTCGTTGGTCATCGCCCACCGGCTGTCCACGGTCCGCCAGGCCGACCGAATCCTCGTTGTCGACCACGGCCGGATCGTCGAGCAGGGCAGCCATGCCGAGCTGCTCGCCGCCGAGGGACTCTACGCCGATCTCTATCGCACCCAGTTCGACACGGGTTCGACGCCGTCGGTCAACGGCGTCGCTGACCTGGCCGCGTTCGAGGAAGCCAGCCAACCCCTACGCTGACCCCCATGGACCTCGGACTGCGGGATCACGTGTACATCGTCACCGGAGCGAGTCGCGGCCTGGGAGCCGCCTCGGCGCAGGAACTCGTCGGCGACGGCGCGAAGGTGGTGGTCTCCAGCCGTTCGGTCGAGAATCTGGCGCCGTTGACCGAGGTTCTCGGCACCAACAACTGCGAGGCCGTCGTCGCCGACAACGCCGACCCGGAGACCGCCGATCGGCTGGTCACCGCGGCGCAGAATCGATGGGGCCGCCTCGACGGTGCGTTGATCAGCGTCGGTGGACCGCCTCCCGGACCGATCACGTCGATCTCCGACGACCAGTGGCGGTCGGCGTTCGAGGCGGTGTTCCTCGGCGCGTTGCGGATCGCGCGTACGGTCGCCGACAACGTCACCGACGGCGGGTCGCTCGTCTTCGTCCTGTCGTCGTCCGTACGCAGCCCGATCCCCGGTCTCGCGGTGTCGAACGGCCTGCGACCCGGTCTGGCGATGGCGGCGAAGACCCTGGCCGACGAGCTGGGTCCGCAAGGCGTGCGGGTCAACGGCCTGCTGCCCGGCCGGGTCGACACCGAGCGGGTACGCGAGCTGGACGCGATGTCCGGCGATCCCGACGAGGCCCGACGCCGCAGCGAACAGGCGATCCCGCTGCGTCGCTACGGCCGGCCGGAGGAGCTCGGACGGGTCGCGGCCTTCCTGCTGTCGCCGGCGGCGTCGTACGTTCCTGCCCGTCGACGGCGGCATGCTGCGCGCCCTCTGAGCAAACGACCAAGGCGCCGGGGGAGTCGTGTCAGTCGTTGAGCGTGTACGCGGTCGAGACCAGGCCGATGTGACTGAACGCCTGCGGGTAGTTGCCGACCAGCCGGCCGTGCCGGGCGTCGTACTCCTCGGCGAGCAGACCGACGTCGTTGCGCAGGTCGAGGAGCCGCTCGAACTGGTCGCGAGCGTCGTCGACCCGGCCGATCCGGTAGAGCGCGTCGGCGAGCCAGAACGAGCAGGCGAGGAAGCTGCCTTCGCTGCCCGGGAGCCCGTCGACCTCGCTTGCGTCGCCCGTCGGCGTGGTCTCGTAGCGCATGACCAGCCCGTCCTGGGTCAGCTCGCGCTCGATCGCGTCGACCGTGCCGACGATGCGCGGGTCGTCCGGTTGCAGGAAGCCGAGCCGGGGGAGTAGCAGCAGGGACGCGTCGAGCTTCCGGCTGCCGAAGGCCTGAGTGAACGCACCGCGCTCCTCATCCCAGCCGTCGCGGCAGACCCGGTCCCGGATCCGGTCGGCGATCCCGCGCCAATGTGGCTCCATCTCGGGGCGTCCCCACCGCTTCGCGGCTCGCGCCAGCCGGTCGAACGCGACCCAGCACATCACCTTGGAGTAGGTGAAGTGCTGTCGCGGTCCCCGGACCTCCCAGATGCCCTCGTCCGGCTGCTCCCACACCGATTCGATGTGGTCCCCGATGACGTACTGGAGGGAGAGGGAGTCGAAGTCACGGTGGACCCCGGCCGCCCGGGCCCGGTGGAGTGCGTCGATGACCTCGCCGTAGACGTCGAGCTGGGTCTGCGTCGCAGCGGCGTTGCCGACGCGCACCGGCGTCGAGTCCTCGTAGCCCTTCAGCCAGTCGCAGACGAACTCCGTGAGACGCGTCTCGCCGGCGACGCCGTACATGATCTGCATGTCATGCGGCGAGCCGGCGACGGCGCGCAACAGCCAGCCGCGCCACGCCGTGGCTTCCTCCGTGTAGCCGGCCGCGAGCATCGCCTCCAGGGTCATCGACGCGTCACGCAGCCAGCAGTAGCGGTAGTCCCAGTTGCGGACGCCGCCCAGGTCTTCGGGCAGCGAGGTGGTCAGAGCCGCCACGATGCCACCGGTCGGCTGGTACGTCAGCGCCTTCAACGTGATCACCGAGCGCGTGACGGCCTCGGTGTAGTCCTTCGGTAGCCGGCACTGATGGGCCCATGTCTCCCACATGTCGGTGGTCTCGGTCAGCGCCCGATCGGCGTCGACCGGCGACGGCGGCGGGTCATGGGAGGGATGCCAGGTGAGGACGAAGCGCACCCGATCACCCTCGGCCACGGTGAAGTCCGCGACCGTGGCATAGTCCTCGCCCCGCACAGGTACGTCGGCGGACAGGTAGACCGCGTCCGGGCCGGCCAGGCCGACGACCTGGTTGCCGCGGCGGTGCACCCACGGGATCCGCTGTCCATAGTCGAACCGCAGCCGCAGCACCGAGCGCATCTCGACCCGACCGCGAACGCCTTCGACGATGCGAACCACATCGGGCGCGTGGTGCCGTTGCGGCATGAAGTCGAGGATCCGGACGGTTCCCGCCGTCGACTCCCAGGTCGACTCGAGCACGAGCGTGTCACCGACGTAGCGCCGCGATGTGGCGGGTCCACCGTCGGCCGGCGCGATTCGCCAGTGGCCGTTGTCCGAGTCGCCGACCAGCGCGGCGAAGCAGGCGCCCGAGTCGAACCGCGGCAGGCACAGCCAGTCGATGCTGCCGTCGCGTCCGACCAGCGCCCCGGTCTGCAGATCGCCGATCAGCGCGTAGTCCTCGATGCGGCTCGCCACACGATCCTCCTCAGGTCCGGGGACTGGACGAAGCCGGCTGCCGTGGATCCGCGGCCGACTCCCGGCTCGAGCGAGGATGCGCCTCGACCCAGGCGAACCAGCCATAGCCTACGAGCGCCAGGGCGGCGAAGAACCACCATTGCAGCCCGTAGAAGAAGTGCGGCCCCTGGCCCAGGTCCGGGTCCTCGGGCGCGGCCAGACCGTCGCTGGCGGGCGGGTCCTGCTCGGTGAGTGAGACCCAGCCGGGGAGGACGTCGTACGGCAGGGTCGCCGCGATGTCGGTGCTGTCGACCTCCCGTACCGTGCCGTCGTCCGGTGTGGTGGCCCAGTCGTCGACGTCGCTGTTGACGCGGAGCCAGCCGGTGACCTCGACCGGATCGGCGGGCACCGGCGGCGGATCCGGCACCTCCGACGACGCACTGGTCGCGAGCCAGCCTCGATCGACGAGGACAGCCGCGCCGTCGGCCTGGACCAGCGGGGTCAGGATGTCGACGCCGGGACCGATGTCGCGGGTCTGCTGGGTCACGACGAGCTGGTGCTCGGGATCGTAGGTGCCGGTCGCCGTGACCCGCCGGTACTCGTCGTCGGACCCGACGGTGCCTCCGGAGGAGACGACACTGTCGACCGGCGCGGGGTCGGCCGCCAGATTGGCCTCGATGCGCTCGTTGTCGGCCTTCCGCTGGTCGAGTCGGTCGAACTGCCACATGCCCAGCCGGATGCACACGCCGGCGACCACGACGACCAGCGCCGCGAAGGCGAGCCAGCGGCCGCTGAGCAGGAAGCGGTACACAGCTTTGACGTTAGCGCCAGGTCGGCGGAGCCGGGCGAGCCGGCCGAGTCAGGCGTCGCCGGTCGGAACCCGCTCGCGGAGGAAGCCACGCAGGTCGAGGAACTCCGCCAGCGACTCCTCGTGGTCGAGACAGGCGAGCCAGGTCTTACGCCGCTCGGGATCGTGGATCTTGGGGTTGTTCCATTTGAGCGCGGTCGTGGCCGGAGCCTGGCAGCCCTTCGCCGAGCAGATGAGCGGCTCGTCAGACGGCGTTTCGTGAGCTTCCATCCGACGTCCTGAGGCGAGAGTTCGGGGCGAAACCGCCCGAGAAAAAGGTGGTGCCGGACAGCCACGGGGGGAGCCGTCCGGCACCGGACGCTCCGACGGGGGAGGCGGAGCGTGGACTCATCATGGCACGACTTCTGTTCGTCGGACCAGGGTGGTGGCAAACGCTGGCAGGATGCCCCGATTTACGCAGGTCAGGACCGTCCCGAACCATCCACATTCTGGGACGCACCCGGCTCGAGAGAACCCCGGGCATCGGGCGAGAAAGTCTCGGCCCGTTCCGGCGGCTTACGACTGACCGCGTTGGCCATGACGACAGCGACGTAGGGCAGGAACAGCGCCGCGGCGAGGAACACCCATCGCACCCAGGAGTCGATCACGACGGCGGCCACGAAGCACACCGTACGGACCAGCATCGACAGCAGGTATCGGATCTCGCGGTGCCGGAGGTCGTCGCTGTGCGCGGTGCGAGCGTCGGTGATTCGTACGGTGTGCGACTCGCGACGTTCCACATCTCCCACGGTACGCCCAATGCCACGATAAGGAGTCAGTCGTACGAGAGGATTCCCATGTCGAACCGCACCTATCGCGTGACCGAGATCGTCGGTACGTCACCCGACGGGCTGGACACGGCCATCACGAACGGCATCTCGCGGGCAGCCCAGACGCTGCGTCATCTCGATTGGTTCGAGGTCACGCAGATCCGCGGCCACATCGTGGACAATGCGGTGTCGCACTATCAGGTGACCATGAAGCTCGGCTTCCGCCTGGAGGACAGCGAGTAGCGTCACGGGCCTCGGCAGATGCCGGTTTCGGCGTACCACTGGGTAGCCGATAACGTCGCGCAGTGTCGTGTCAACTAACCGAGGACGCCAGATCCGAGGGGAGACGCTGTGGGCAGGTCCGTACTGGTGACGGGGGGCAATCGGGGGATCGGGCTCGCCATCGCCAAGGCCTTCGTCGCGGCTGGTGACAAGGTCGCCATCACGCATCGTTCCGGGGAACCGCCGGAGGGGCTGTACGGTGTCCGCTGCGACGTCACCGACGGGGCCCAGGTCGACAACGCGGTCGACACCGTCACGGCGCAGCAGGGGCCGGTGGAGGTCCTGGTGGCCAACGCCGGCATCACCCGCGACACCCTGCTGCTGCGCATGAGCGAGGAGGACTGGTCCGCGGTCATCGACACCAACCTCACCGGATCGTTCCGGGTGGCCAAGCGCGTCGCGCGCGGCATGTTGCGGATGCGGCGCGGCCGGATCATCTTCATCTCGTCGGTCGTAGGGCTGCTCGGCAGCGCCGGACAGGTCAACTACGCCGCCAGCAAGGCCGGCCTGGTCGGCATGGCGCGCTCACTCGCCCGCGAGCTGGGCAGTCGCAGCATCACGGCCAACGTTGTCGCGCCAGGCTTCATCGAGACGGCGCTCACCGACGTGCTCACCGACGACAAGAAGGACGAGTATCTCGGGCAGATTCCGTTGGGGCGCTATGCCACCGTCGACGAGGTCGCAGCCGTCGTACGGTTTCTCGCGTCCGACGACGCGGCCTACATCAGTGGCGCCGTCATCCCCGTCGACGGTGGCCTCGGCATGGGCCACTGATCGACCGCAACAGAACCGCCCAAGAAAGGACCTGTCGTGGGAATCCTCGATGGCAAGCGCATCCTCGTCGCCGGCGTGACCGTCGACAGCTCGATCGGCTTCGCGGTCGCCCGGGTCGCGCAGGAGGAGGGCGCCCAAGTCGTCGTCTCCAACTTCGGCCGAGCCCTGTCGATCACCCGCCGCATCGTGAGCCGGCTGCCCGAGGAGACGCCGGTGATCGAACTCGACGTGACCGACGAGGGTCATCTCACGACGCTCGCCGACCGGCTCGGTGAGCACGTCGACGGGCTCGACGGCGTGGTCCACTCCATCGCGTACGGCAATCCCGACACGATCCTCGGCGGCCGGTTCCTCGATGCGCCGTGGGACGACGTCGGGCAGGCCGTACAGGTCTCGGCGTACTCGCTCAAGGCACTGACGACGGCCACCCTGCCGATGCTGACACCCGGATCCTCGGTGGTCGGCATGACCTTCGACGCCACGGTCGCCTGGCCGGCGTACGACTGGATGGGGGTGGCGAAAGCCGGCCTCGAGTCGTGTGCCCGCTACCTGGCCCGCGACCTCGGACCGCAACAGATCCGGGTCAACCTGGTGTCGGCCGGTCCGCTGAAGACATTGGCGGCCAAGGCGATCCGCGGGTTCGAGGACCTGGAGACCACCTGGGGCGATCGCGCTCCACTCGGATGGGACCAGACCGACCAAACGCCCACAGCGCGCAGCGTCGTCGCTCTTCTTAGCGATTTCTTCCCGGCCACAACGGGAGAAATCCTCCATGTGGACGGCGGCTTCCATGCGATGGGTACTTAGGATCACAATCGATGTCGTCGTCCCTGGATGCCGTCCGGGCAGGAGGACCCTTCGTGGTTGCACACCGGGCAGGCAACGACCTACGGGTGCTCCGGCGCGCCCAGAACGCACGGGTGGCCGTCGTTGAGGCGGATCTCCATTTGTTCGCCGAACGGATCGAAGTGCGTCACCTGAAGACACTCGGTCCGATTCCCCTGCTGTGGGACAAATGGACCGTGGCCTCGCCCCGCACGCCGCGACTGCTGCTCGACGACCTCCTCCAGGTGGCCGAGCCTTCGACGATCCTGATGCTCGATCTCAAGGGTCGGGATCCTCGGCTGTCCACCGGGGTCGCCGCGGCCCTGCATGACCGGCCCCGCAAAAGCACCGTCTGCTGCTCCCAGAATTGGGTACTGCTCGAAGAGATGCGGAATCTCGACGGCGTTCACGTCGTCCACTCGATAGGAAACCGGCGCCAGCTCCATGCGTTGCGCAGGCAGGCGGCGACTCGGCCGCTCGACGGCGTGTCGATCCACCTCAAGCTGCTCGGGCCACGTCGAGTCCGCGAACTCCGGCGCCTGGCGGGCCTGGTCATGTCGTGGCCGGTCCGCACGCTCGCCGAGGTCCGCCGGCTCCTCTCCTGGGGCGTCGACGGCCTGATCACCGAGCACTTCGAGGTGCTCGCCCCGTTGCTCCGCCGCACCGGCGCGCAGCTAGGGGGGGCGGGCTGAGATGGGACTCCTCGACGATGCCATCGGGCATATCACCAACGTGGCCGGCGCGTTCGCCCACGTTGATCCGCGGCTTTTGGTGCTCGCCGGTCTTCTGCACGTGACCAACCATCTGCTCCGCTCGATGGCCTGGCGCAACGTCCTCGCCGACGCCTATCCGGACCATCGGGTACCTCTGGTCGGTGTCACCGCTGCCTATGCCACCGGCGTCGCACTCAACGCCATCGTGCCCGCCCGAGGGGGCGACGCCGCCAAGCTCGCCCTGGCCCGAGCCGAGATCCGCGGCTCCAGCCTGACCACGATCGGCTCCACCATCGCGGTGCTGGCGCCGTTCGACCTGGCCGCCGGCGCCGTCGCGGTCTTGGTGGTCGGACTCACGGGCACGGCGCCGCTCTCACTCGACCTCGGCGGGATGGCCTCGGCCGGTGGCTGGATCGCCGACCACGTCCTGGTGGCCGGCGCCCTCGCTGCCATGGCGGCAGGCGTGACCTGGTTCCTCCTACGACATGTCCGGTGCCGGCTGCGGTGTTTCTTACAGCGCGTACGACAGGGCGGGGCGATCCTTCGGACACCGCGCCGCTACCTGACCCACGTCGCCCTCATGCAGGCCATCGCTTGGGCCTGCCGGATCGGTGTCGTGATGAGCCTGCTGGCCGCGTTCGGTCTGCCGGCCTCGCCGGCCCTGGCCGCGTTCGTCATGGTCGTCGCCGGCATGTCGACGATCGTGCCGCTCACACCCGGCGGCGCCGGCACTCAGCAGGTGTTGCTGGCCTACGCGCTCAGCGAGGCCGCGTCCGGTGCGGCCGTCGTCTCGTTCTCGATCGGCATGCAGGCCGGTGTCACCGCGGTGAACGCCTTGCTCGGTTTGTGCGCGGCGATGATCGCCTGTCGTTCGTTGCGCGGCTTCAGCCACATGCGCAATCGGCTCCGGGCGGCGGAGGCCTGAGCGGACGGAGTCTCGAGTCCGTCGATGGCGGCCTGGCTCAGGCCGGGTCCGGCGCCACGTCGCCGATCAGATAGTGCGCTCCGGGTCCCTCGGCGGCGAGGAAGTCATCGGGGTTGGACAGCGTGCATCGCTTGAGCGACAGGCAGCCGCAGCCGATGCAGGACGTCAGCTTGTCGCGCAACCGCTCCAGCTCGGCGATCTGCTCATCGAGGCGACGCCGCCACTCGCGGGACAGCCGCTCCCAGTCGGCCTTGTTCGGCGTACGGTTGCTCGGCAGCGTGTCGAGCGCCCGGCGGATCTCGTCGAGGGAGAGGCCGACCCGCTGGGCCGACCGGATGAAGGCGATCCGGCGCAGCATGCTGCGTTCGTAGCGGCGCTGATTGCCGGCGTTGCGGGTCGACCGGATCAGGCCTTCCGACTCGTAGAAGCGCAACGCGGACGGTGCCACGCCGGAGCGTTCGGACATGGCCCCGATCGGCATTAGGTCAGTCGTCCTCGCCACAGTTCGTCGCCACCTGCCTCTGAGTCTTGACTTAAAGTCAACTTTAGGTCGCAGGCTGGCAGCATGACAGTGGCAACCATCACGCCGTCGACAGCCGGCTATGCCGACCTGCCGCGCCTGATCCGGCAGATGAGCGGCGACGAGAAGCATGAGCCCAGCGCGCACTCGACCCTCGACGTCTTGTGGGTGCTCTACGACCGGATCCTCGACGTGACCCCCGAGCGGGTCGACGATCCGGCCCGCGATCGGTTCATCCTCTCCAAGGGCCACGGACCGATGGCCTACTACGCGGTGCTCGCCGTCAAGGGCTTCCTCCCGGTCGACACGCTGCGGACGTTCACCGACGTCGACTCGCCGCTCGGAACGCATCCCGACCGGCTCCTGATCCCCGGTGTCGAGGTGAGCAGCGGCTCGCTCGGACACGGACTCCCGCTCAGTGTCGGCATCGCACTCGGCCTGCGCGCCCAGGGACTCGGCGACAGTCGCATCGTGTGTCTGGTCGGCGACGCCGAACTCGACGAGGGCTCCAACCACGAGGCCATCGCGGTCGCCCGCGCCTTCGGACTCGACGCCCTCACCGTCGTCGTCATCGACAACGACACCGCGACGCACGGGTGGCCCGACGGCATCGCGAACCGGTTCGCCGTCGAGGGTTGGGCCACGGCCGACGTCTACGGGCGCGACCACGAGCAGTTGGCCGCGGCGCTGTCGCTGAGCCATGCCGGCCGACCCAACGTCGTGGTCGCGCACGTGGAGTCGCCAGGGGAAGATGTCGACTCGCTGGGGGAGGCGGTGGCATGAGCGCGTCCTCGACCCTCGCGGAGTCGACGCCGGTCGACACGATGCGCGAGCGCTTCGGCGCCGTGACGACCGAGATCCTCGACCGGGACGACTCGGTGGCACTGGTCCTTGCCGACATCTCGGCCGACCGGTTCCGGTCCGTCGCGAAGCGGCATCCCGATCGGGTCGTCAACATGGGCATCCGCGAGCAGCTCCTGGTCAGCGTCGGCGGTGGCCTGGCCCTCACCGGCCTCCGGCCGATCGTCCACTCGTACGCTCCGTTCCTCGTCGAGCGGGCGTTCGAGCAGGTGAAACTCGACCTCGGACATCAGGGCGTCGGCGCCGTGCTGGTGAGCATCGGAGCGTCGTACGACCGGGTCGAGAGCGGCCGGACACATCAGGCGCCCGGCGACGTGGCAGCGATCGGCACCCTGCCGGGGTGGACCGTCCACGTCCCCGGCCATGCCGACGAGGCCGAGCTCCTGCTGCGGTCCGCCGTCGCCGACTCCGGCCGGGTCTACCTTCGGCTGTCCGAGCGCACCAACGGTCGTGCCCAGTTGGCTCGGCCCGGCCGGGCCGTCCGGGTCCGGACCGGTCGGCGCGGGACGGTCGTCGCCGTCGGAGCGATGCTGGATCCGGTGCTCGATGCGACCGGCGACGTGGATGTGACGGTCCTCTACGCCGCGACGGTACGGCCCTTCGACACCCACGCCGTACGATCCACGCTTGCCGAACCGAACGTCGTCCTGGTCGAGCCGTACCTCGCCGGCACGTCGAGCCATCTCCTGACCGACGGGTTGCGAGACACTCCACATCGGCTGCTGGCCCTCGGAGTACGCGACGCGGAGCTGCACCGCTACGGCGCCGTCGAGGATCACGACCAGGCCCACGGACTCGACCCGGCCGGTTTGCGGCGCGACATCACCCGATTCCTCGATCCGGCGGCGTGACATGCTGGCCGCGTGACTGCTGCCACGACCAAGTCGTTGACCGTGATCCGGCACAGCAAGGCCGAACGAGACGCCGCGACCGATCACGCCCGTCCGCTGGCGCCACGCGGCATCCGGGACTCCCGGGCCGCCGGAGAGTGGCTACCGTCGCGATTGCCCGGGCACGTCGTCGGGCTCGTCTCCACCGCGGTCCGGGCCCGTCAGACGTGGGATGCGGCGCAAGCTCAGCTCGACGCCGAGACCCGAGCGCTGGACGGCCTCTACAGCGCCGGCGTCGACGAGGTGATCGAGACCCTGCACCTGCTCGACGAGGCCGCCACCGACGTCGTCCTAGTCGGCCACAACCCGACGATGGAGCAGCTCGTGTCGGAGCTGTCCGACGGCACCTCACCCTCCGATGCCGCGATGGCCGACCGCGGCTTCCCGACCTCCGCCATCGCCATCCTGCGCCACGACGGCGCCTGGCCGAAGCTCGCCGCCAAGAGCTGCACGATGACCGACTTCCACGTCGCCCGCGGCTAGCCACCTGACTGTCAGCTGCCGATGACAGCCTGACGGCATGACGAAGCTCTCCTACTACACGGCCACGACTCTCGACGGCTTCATCGCCGATCCCGACGACTCGCTCGACTGGCTGCTCCGTCAGGAACAAGACACCGCGGGGCCGTTGAACTACGACGAGTTCATCAAGACGATCGGCGCGATCGTGATGGGCTCGACGACCTACGAATGGATCCTCGGCCATGAGGGCGCGACCGGTGCGCCGTGGCCGTACTCGATGCCGGCGTGGGTGATGACCAGCCGCACCTTGAAGCCGCCTGCGGATGCGGACGTCCGATTCGCCAGCGGCGACGTGCGGCCGGTCTACGACGCGATGGTCGGCGCCGCAGACGGCAAGGATCTGTGGGTCGTGGGCGGCGGCGAGCTCGTCGGCCAGTTCGCCGATGCCGGGCTGCTCGACGAGCTGATCGTCTACGTCGCACCGGTCACGCTCGGCGCCGGTCGGTCTCTGCTGACGCGCCGACTCGACCTGGAACTGCTCGAGACCCACCGCAACGGCGCCTTCGTCGCCTCGCGCTACGGCGTCGTCGGCAGGCTCAAGGAGGATCAGCCAACGAGCGAGAGCAGCTGAGGTCAGGGCACCGGAGGCGCCGGCGTCGTGACACCAGCGGCGGCGTCGGCCGCCTCCACCTCCTCACGCGTGATCCCGAGCAGGTAGATCACCGTGTCGATGTACGGCACGTTGACGGCCGTGTCGGCGGCATCGCGCACGACGGGCTTGGCGTTGAAGGCGACACCGAGCCCGGCGGCCGCCAGCATGTCGAGGTCGTTGGCACCGTCGCCGATCGCGATCGTGTTGGCTACCGGGATGCCGGCGTCCTCGGCGAACCGGCGCAGTGCCGTTGCCTTGCCGGGCCGATCGACGATGTCGCCGACGAGCCGCCCGGTGAGCATGCCGTCGACCACCTCGAGCGTGTTGGCGGCGGCGTAGTGGATGCCGAGCTCGGCGGCGATCCGGTCGGTGACCTGGCTGAATCCGCCACTCACCAAGGCGAAGCGGTAGCCGAGCCGGCGCAGCGTACGGACCATCGTGCGGACGCCGGGCGTGTAGTCCAGCGACTCGTACACGGCATCGAGCGCCGAGGCGTCGACGCCCTTGAGCAACGCCACCCGCTCCCGCAGCGAGTCGGCGAACTCGAGCTCGCCCCGCATCGCGGCCGCGGTGACCTCGGCGACCTGCTCGTGGTTGCCGGCATGCTCGGCCAGCAGCTCGATGACCTCGCCCTGGATCACCGTGGAGTCGACGTCCATGACGACCAGTCGCTGGGCGTGGCGGTGGATGCCGGCCGGCTGGACCGCGACGTCGACCTCCTGGCGGGCCGCTTCGATGGCGAGGGTGCGCCGCATCGCCGTCGGATTTGCACCCGAGACGTCGAAGTCGATCGCGGTGACCGGGTAGCGGGCCATGCGCACGATCCGGTCGATGTTGGCGCCGACGTCGGCGATCCGGCCGGCGATGGCGGCGATCGCGGCCGGCCGCAACGGCGCACCGATGACCGTGACGTGCAGCCGCCCCTCGCGACGCGGCTGGTTGTCGCCGTGCCCTCGGGTGAGCTCGACGTTCATGCCGAGATCGGCAGCGGCGTCCTGGATGGCGCGGACGAGGGGCGCGTCGTTGCGGGGAGCGGTGAGGAGCACGCCGAGCACCAACCGGCCGCGGAGGACGACCTGCTCGATGTCGAGGACGACGACGCCGGCGCCTCGGCAGGCCTGGAACAGCCGCGAGGTCACGCCGGGTCGATCCGGTCCGGTCAGGGTGACCAAAAGGGTTGAAGGCCCCGAATTCGTCGACGGGTCGCCGATCATGGTCCGAGCCTAGAGGCTGCGATCTCACCCATCGGGTCAGGGCCGCACCGGCGGTGTGCAATCGTTGGTCCCGATCCGGGTCTACAGCCGCTGGGAGAGCATTGAACACCGTTATCGAGCTCGGTGGGGTCTCGGTCGTACGAGGCGATGCCACGCTCCTCGACGACATCTC
>JALDXR010000314.1:0-4964 GCA_032154865.1 Nocardioidaceae bacterium | reverse complement strand
GGCCTGGACCCCCACTCTGCCCTTGAGGACTCGCGGATTCAGTTCGTAGCCGGCAATGAAGAACAGGAAACCCAGACCCACATCGTTGAGCAGGTGGATCGGGCCCTCTTTGGTCGCCAGACCCAGGGCCTCGGGTCCGATCAGGATGCCAAGCAGCAGGAGGACGACGACCTCAGGCACCTTCGGGCCCGGAAGGAGCCCGACGATCAGTGGTGCAATGGCCGCCGCCAGGACGATCCAGAACAAGGACTCCAGACCAACGGGGATATCCACCGCCACTCCTCTCGACCGGCCATCGGGCCACTGTCATCTCAGTCGACTCGGTGACGGGCCGGGAGAGGCAAAGGTCCGCAGATCAGCCGGCCGACTGGCTGGCGAATTGGCTCGCGGCGTGCTGGAAGGGGTTCTCGCCGGTGTGCCCCGTTCGCCGTCTACTGTCTGATCGCTGGTGGCGCCAGCATCATCCGCTTCGGCCTCGGCTGAGCCGATGTCGACGAGCCCGGTGAGCGAACATGGCCGTATGCGGCTACGCGAGACCTGACCGGCACGACACCCCATGAACGGCATCCTGGACCCCATCCTCAACGCCTCCCCCTGGGTCATCCTCACCATCGTCGGCCTGGTGGTGTTCGCCGAGGACGCCATCTTCGTGGGCTTCGTGATCCCCGGCGAGACGGCTGCCATCCTCGGCGGCGTCGCCGCGCACAGCGGCAGCGTTCCCTTGTCGGGAGTCATCGTCGTGGTGATCGTCGCTGCGATCCTCGGCGACAGCGTCGGATACGAGCTCGGCAGACACCTCGGGCCGCGGCTCATGAGGTGGCGTCTGCTCGCGCGTCGGGGGGCACGTGTCGACGACGCCCGCGGCTATCTCGCCCGCCGCGGCGGGATGGCCGTCCTGCTCGGGAGGTGGACCGCCTTCCTCCGCGCCGTCATGCCCGCCCTGGCCGGCATGGCGCACATGCCGTACCCGAAGTTCCTCGCCTACAACGCAGCCGGCGGCATCATCTGGGGTACCGGCGTCGTCATCGCGGGCTATCTCGTCGGAGCGTCGTATGCCAGGCTCGAGAGGGCTCTGAGTGAAGGCGGGGCCATCCTGGCCGTCCTCCTCGTCGCTCTCGCGATCGTCGTCTACAAGATCCGCAAGCGCCGAACCAAGACGGGTCCCCCATCCCAGCTCAGCTGACCGGTCCCCCAATGTCAGACCGTGGTCACGGGTTCGTGACCACGGCCTGACACCTCGGAAGGGATCACTCAGGCGACGGCGTCGGCCATCAACCCCTCGGCCTTCGCGACCAGCCCCTTGTGCTTCGCCGGATGGCCATCATGCCTAGGCTGAGCAAGTGCCGATGGACTTCACGATCACCCGTCTGTCAATCACTCCGGTCAAGGGACTGGCGCTCCATCACCCCGATTCGATCGACCTGACGACCGAGGGCGTCGTCGGCGACCGGTTGTTCTATCTCCTCGACGACAAGGGGAAACTCCAGAGCTGTACGCGCAACCCCGGCCTGTACGGACTCACCGCGACCTACGACAGCCAGACTCGGCGTCTCGAGGTCACCCGGGGAGATCAGGTGCTGGTCGGCGGGATCATCGAGGCGGCCATGGCGGTCGACACCGACATGTGGGGGGTTCGCACCATCGCCTCCGCCGTCGTCGCGGATCCGGCCTGGAGCACCTTCTTCTCCGACATCGTGGGAAGGAAAGTCCATCTGGTCCAGGCCCGCGGGTCCGCCTACGACGTGCAGCCCGTCACCCTGCTCGGCGCGGCTTCCGTTGCGGAACTGGCCCGCCACGCCGGCCTCGCCGAAGTCGACTCGCGCCGCTTCCGCATGCTGATCGAGTTCACGGGCGGCGATCCACACATCGAGGACTCCTGGGATGGGACGCTCCTACGAGTCGGCGACGCGCTCCTACGCGGCGGCGGCCCGGTGCAGCGGTGCGCGGCGACCACCCGCAACCCCGAAACCGGGTCGGTCGACCTGCACACACTCCGCCTGATCATGGGCTACCGCGGCCGGCAGAACTCCGCGTTCGGACTCGGCGCGAACTTCGGCGTGTACGCGGACGTGGTGGAGCCCGGACTGATCTCGGTCGGCGACGTCATCCGTACTGAGTCATGAGACGGCTGCCGGTTCCTACGCTTCGTCCAGCGTTTGTCTAAGACCGGTCTCACAGTCGACTCACGGCCGCTTCATGGCGAGCTTCCACGGTGGAGTCATCAGCCCAGACGGGACGACACCGCCTAGAGCGACGGGGTGACCATGAGCGCACTGCTGCACAGCGACATCGGCCAAGCCGATCGAATCGGCCGGGGCTACTGGCCGCCTGACGTCCACGACCGCTGGCGTGGTGGACGGCCGCGGCTGGCCATCATGTTGCCGCGGGCCGACGGACATGACGGCGTGCCGCGCACCGTGATCAATCTGGCGAACCATCTCGTGGAGTACTTCGACGTCCAGATCATCGGGCTGCTACGCGGTCGCAAAGAGCCCATGTTCGAGATCGACCCACGCATCGACGTACAGCACGTCATGGACCTTCGGCCGTACGGGCCAGACGGGCAACGACGCGACCTCGAACAGGGCGGCGTCGACGAACACGGCAACCCGGTGACGAGACAGATCATCTTCGCTCGTCAACAGCCGTCCGCGATCGCCCCACTCGATCGTCGGCACTGGGCGTCGAGCGACGAACGGCTGATCCAGGCAATCCAGCAGTCACAGGCGGATGTCGTGATCGGAACGACTCCGGCGCTGAACCGTTTCGCCGGCCGGTTCGCTCCCCGGGGAGCCGCCAAGATCGGCCAGGACCATCTGAACTTCCCGACGCGTACCCGCAATCCCGCCCAGCGCGAGTTCATCCGCACGACGATCGAAGCTCTCAACGTCTTCGTACCACTCACTCGGGCCGACGAGCGCGACTACCGCACCTTGCTGAGCGATACGACGACGCGGATCACCACGATTCCCAACGCCCTGTCGTGGCCGGCAGCACGACGGCGGCCGCCACTGGTCGACAAGGTCGTCGTCGCCGCCGGCCGCCTCGAGCCACAGAAGGCCTTCGACCGGCTGATCGAGGCGTACGCACCGCTCACGGTCTCCCGCCCGGACTGGCGCCTCGACATCTACGGAGCGGGATCCGCCCAACCCGCGCTCAAGAGTCTCATCGAGGATCTCGGTGTCGACTCGCACATCACACTGCGCGGCTACAGTCGCGATCTCCCGGCTGCCCTCGCGCAAAGCTCGATCTACGCATTGAGTTCGAAGTTCGAAGGCTTCCCGATGGTGCTCCTCGAAGCCATGAGCGTCGGCCTGCCGATGGTGGCGTACGACTGTCCTCGCGGGCCCGCGGAGACGATCCGAGACGGCGTGAACGGCCGGTTGATTCCCAACGGCGACCAGCCGGCCTTCACCGCCGCGCTGGATCAGCTGATGGACTCGCGCCGACTGCGACAGCGGATGGGGGCAGCATCGCTCGCCGACGCGGCCGGGTACGCCATGCCCAACATCGTCGAACGCTGGATGAAGCTACTCGCGCGACTCGGCGCACACCCGGCCTAGAGCGGGCGAGTACGGCTGCGACAGACGCCGAAACGGTCGCCACCAGCTTTCGACACGTGCTCGGTGACCCGCGGCATCCACCTCCTTAGGGTTCACACAGGGTCGGCCCCGGGATGGCTCGCCGGACCGTAGGAGGGGTTCCGATGGCGCAACCGAAGCGACGGCGCAAGGCGGCACTCGCGACGGTGGTCGGAGTGGGAGCGCTGACGTGCGGCACCCTCGTTGGAGTCCTCCCGGCGACGGCAACGCCCGACGAGGTCGGACCGATCTTCGTCGACGGGCAAGCTCAGATCGTCCCGGAGTTCTCCGACCCGAGCCAGTGGATCCGGCAGCAGCTGTGGGTCGAGACCGAGTTCGACTCCGACGGCGACGGCGAGCTCGATCGCATGCATGTCGACGTGACTCGCCCGGCGCAGACCGAGAACGGGCTCAAAGTGCCGGTGGTCTACGAGACCAGCCCCTATTACGCCGGCACGGCCTCCAC
Organism: Nocardioidaceae bacterium; assembly: GCA_032154865.1. GTDB lineage: Bacteria > Actinomycetota > Actinomycetes > Propionibacteriales > Nocardioidaceae > DATFRX01. Next base: position 917 of record JALDXR010000314.1, on the reverse strand, counting down.
CCAGTCGCAGTACTTCTGGAACGTCTTCCACGAGCTCGGTGCGGCGCCCCCGCCACGTACGTCTCCGCCGTCGATCGCCCACCGGCCGGACCGTACCTTCGTGTCGACCGGCGAGGTCAACACCTGGGTCCCCCGCGGCTTCGCCGTCGTGCACTCCGACTCCGTCGGCACCGGCCTGTCCGAGGGCTGCCCGACCGTCGGCGGCGACAACGAGTCGCTGGCGCCGAAGGCGGTCATCGACTGGCTCAACGGCCGCGCCAAGGGCTACACCAGCGTCGATGGCGATGTGGAGGTCTCGGCGACGAGCTGGGCGACCGGCAAGGTCGGCATGACGGGGACGTCCTACAACGGAACCCTGCCGCTCGCCGCGGCCAGTACGGGCGTCGAAGGGCTGGAGGCGATCATCCCGATCGCACCGAACACGTCGTACTACCACTACTACCGCTCCAACGGCCTGGTACGGAATCCGGGCGGATGGGTCGGCGAGGACATCGACTACCTCTTCGACTACATCAGCAGTGGCTATCCGGAGACCAGGCAGTACTGCATCGATACGGTCCGCGTCGGTGAGATGAACAAGCACCAGGACCGGGCCACCGGCGACTACAACGACTTCTGGGCCGGACGCGACTACATCCACGTCATGAAGAACGTCGAGGCTGCGACCTTGATGGCGCACGCGTTCAACGACTGGAACGTGGTGCCCGAGCACAGTGTCCGGATCATCGAGGCGCTGAAGGGACAGGTTCCGCTTCAGATGTACTTCCACCAGGGTGGTCACGGTGGTGCACCGCCGCTGGACATGCGGAACCGGTGGTTCACCCGTTACCTGTACGGCGTCGAGAACGACGTCGAGAACGATCCGGCGGCCTGGATCGTACGCAACGAGACCGGCCCGAGCACGCTCACGCCGTACG
>JALDXR010000017.1:0-17248 GCA_032154865.1 Nocardioidaceae bacterium | reverse complement strand
CGACGCGCTCGACTCCGTATGCGGTGTTGACACTGACCTCGGTCGCGATCTCGGCGGGAGTGCCGCGGCGCAGCAGACCACCGTTGCCGGCGTACGGCCCTTCGGTCCCCTCCCGGACCACGACGAAGTCGATCTCACCCGGGTCACGCAACGGCGACCGTACGCCTGGGTAGAGGCGCGCGGGTCGCAGGTTGACGTAGTGATCCAGTGCGAAGCGGAGCCGCAGGAGCAGGCCGCGCTCGAGGGTTCCGGGCGGCAGCGCGGGATCGCCGGGTCGGCCGCCGACCGCGCCGAGCAGGATGGCGTCGTGCTCGCGGATCTCGTCGAGCACCTGGTCCGGCAGTACCTCGCCGGTCGCGAAGTAGTGGCCGGCGCCGAGGTCGTACTCGGTGCGCTTGATCTGGAACCCGTGCCGTTCGGCGGCGGCGTCGATGACGCGCACGGCCTGGGCGGTGACCTCCGGCCCGATGCCGTCGCCGCCGATGACCGCGAGTGAGTAAGTGTCTGCCATGAATCACAAGGCTAGGCTCGGCGCCCGGACTCAGTTGTCCTCGGGCGGCTCGCCCCCGTTGTCCCGCAGATCCAAGGCCGTCTGCACAGCCTCGGCCGCCTCGCGACGGTGTCGGGCCGGGCCCCAGTCGTCGGGATACATCTCGTACATAGTCTTCGACAACTCCTTTGGCTTAGCGAAATTTCTGTGGCTGATGTCGGCTGTGGCAACTGCGCTGAGGTCCGGAGGAGCACTCAGCCGAGATGACGGATCGCGCCAAAGGATGGGTGCGGACGAGGTGTTCGCTGTTTGCGGTGCATCCTCGCAACGGAACTCCGGGCCCTAACGCCGAACTCCGCGGCGAGGGTGGCCCTAGTGGGTCTCGCCGCGGCGTACGAGGATAAGTACGAACGTCCGCATGATTGGGCCAGCCTAGGCGCGACCGTACGGAGTGACCAACCCATAACACGGTCGTCTCGGAATCTGGGACGTGGTGCCGGTGTCGGCGCTATGGGAGACTCACGAGGTGAGCCAGCTTGCGAGCGAACAAGGCAGCACAGCGGTGAGTTCACGAGCGGGCGCCGACGAGCGGAGCGAGGAGCGTCCGTGAGTGCCCCGCCTGAGGTGCCAGAGGTGGTCCGGCGGGCCCTGTCGCTATCGGGGTCCCAGGGATACCTGCGGTCGTCCCGCACCGAGACCGGTCGGCTGCTGTCGACGCTGGCCGCGTCCCGCCCGGGGACCTTGGCCGAGCTCGGCACCGGATGCGGCGTGGGCACGGCCTGGCTGGCGTCGGGCAAGCACGACGACGCCCAGGTCGTGACCGTGGAGATCGAGCCGGCGCTCGTCGAGAAGGTGCGTGACCTCTTCACCGACGAGCCGGACGTCGAGGTCATCGCCGGCGACTGGACGACGCTGGCGACCTACGCGCCGTTCTCGCTCCTGTTTGTCGACGTCCGCGACGCCAAGGAGAGTGTCGACGCGGTGGCCGACCTGATCGAGCCCGGCGGCATGGTGGTGCTCGACGACTTCACACCGTGTACGACCTGGCCGCCGATCTACGAGGGGCGGGTCGACGTACTCCGGGAGCAGTGGCTCACCGACGAGCGATTCACCGCCGTCGACGTCATGGTTGCCCCCGATGCCGCCGTCATCGTGGCGACCCGCCGCTGACGCCCCCCGCACCCGTGGGGGTAGGCATATTGCGAGACACGCCGAGCGTGTTTCGCAATATCGCTACCGCCACGGTCCGGCGGCCTGGCGGTCTGGGTCACTCCGCGAGGTTGACCAGGCGGATCGACGACGCGTCCATGGCGATGCGCACCTGCTCGGCGACATCGCTCGGGATCGGTGAGTCGACGGCCATCGCGACCAGCGCCTGGCCGCCCTTGCGGTCGCGACTGACCTGCATGCCGGCGATGTTGACGTCGGCCTCGCCCAGGATCTGACCGACGACGCCGACCATGCCGGGCCGGTCGTCGTAGGTGATGAACGCCAGATGGTCGGTCGGCTCGACGTCGACGTCGAACCCGTCGATCTCGACCAGCCGCTCCCGCTGGGCGATGCCGATCAGGGTGCCGGACACCGAGACCTGCTCGCCGTCGGCGCGAGTCCCCCGCAACGTGACGAGGTTGCGGTGGTCCTCGCTCTCGGCCTCGGTCACGAGACGTACCTCGAGACCGCGCTCGGCCGCGAGCAGTGGCGCGTTGACGTAGGACACCTGCTCCTCGATGACCTCGTCGAAGATGCCCTTGAGCGCGGCGAGCTCCAGCACCTTGACGTCGTACTGGGTGATCTCGCCACGCACCTCGACGTCGAGCTGCTGCGCGATTCCGCCGGCGAGCGCGGTGAAGATCCGGCCCAGCTTCTCGGTGAGCGGGATGCCCGGGCGGACGTCCTCGGCGATCAGGCCGCCCTGCACGTTGACCGCGTCCGGCACCAGCTCGCCCGACAGCGCGAGCCGGACCGAGCGGGCGACCGAGACGCCGGCCTTCTCCTGCGCCTCGGACGTGCTGGCCCCGAGGTGGGGCGTCGCGACCACGTTGGGCAGCGCGAACAGCGGCGAGTCGGTGTTGGGCTCGGTTGCGTAGACGTCGAGACCAGCGGCGGCGACCCGACCTTCGACCAGCGCCTCGTGGAGCGCGTTCTCGTCGACGATGCCACCCCGCGCGGCGTTGACGACCACGACGTGGGGCTTGACCTTGTGCAGTTGCTCGTCGCCGATCAGCCCGATCGTCTCGGCCGTCTTGGGCAGGTGGACCGTGATGAAGTCGCTCTCCGCGAGCAGATCGTCGAGGCCGACCAGACGTACACCCATCTGCGCGGCCCGGCCGGCCTGTACGTACGGGTCGTACGCGATCACCCGCATGCCGAACGACGACAGCCGCTGGGCCACGAGTACGCCGATCCGACCGAGTCCGACGATGCCGACGGTCTTCTCGTAGAGCTCGACGCCGGAGTACCTAGAACGCTTCCACTCGCCGCGGCGCAGTGCCTCGTTGGCCGGCACGACATGGCGAGCCGCGGCAAGGAGCAGAGCGACCGCGAGCTCGGCGGCGCTGATGATGTTGGACGTCGGGGCGTTGACGACCATGACGCCGTTCTGGGTCGCGGCCCGCACGTCGACGTTGTCGAGACCGACACCGGCGCGGGCGACCACCCGCAGTCGCTCGGCGGCGGCCAGCACCTCGGCGTCGACCTTGGTCGCACTGCGGACCAGCAGCGCGTCGGCGTCGGCGACAGCACGCAGCAGATCGGTCCGATCGGTGCCGTCGCAGTAGCGGATGTCGAAATCGGGACCGAGGGCGTCGACCGTGGCGGGCGACAACTCCTCGGAGATGAGGACGACGGGTCTTGTCACGTCAGTGTCCTAGCACAACTCGTGGAGGTCAGCGTGCGCACATCGTTGTGCCGTCAAGAAGTCTAACCAACCCAAACCAGGCCGGGTCCGACCGACCTCGTGTCCCGCCGCACTCGGCTCACGAGCAGGTCTCGAGCTCCTGTGGGTCGAGCGGCTCGGTCAGGATGTCGTCGGCGGCCGACGCGGGTACGGCGAAGCCGATCCCCTGGGCGTTCTTGCGGATCGCATCGGCCACCCCGACGACCGCACCGTTGACATCGACCAACGGTCCGCCGGAGTTGCCCGGGTTGATCGCCGTATCGGTCTGGACCATGCCGTCGAACGACCCGGACTCGGTGTCGATCTCACGGTCCAGGCCCGAGATCGTCCCCTCGGTGAGGGTCTTGGGCTCGTCCAGCGGATAGCCGATCGCGGCGACGCGGGTGCCCGGGACCGCCTCGTCAGCCACGAAGTGGAAGACATGTCCGTCGACGGGATGGTCGAGTCGGAGCAGCGCCAGGTCGCTTGCGAGATCGACCCCGTCGATGTCGGCGTCGATCAGGTCGCCTTCGAAGTCGACCTGGACGCGAGACGCGCCCTCGACGACGTGCTGCGCGGTCATCATCAGCCGCGGCCCCACCAGGAACGCCGTACCCGTGTAGTCGCCCTCGTCGCAGGTCTCGGCCAGGACCTGGGCGACGCCGCCGTGGACGGTCTCGTAGACGTCGGCGAAGTCACCGGTGCTCGCTGCCACCTGGCTCGACGCCACGTGACTCTGCTCGTGAGCCGCGACGGGTCGTCGTTCCGGGTCGTCGCGTAGCCAGGTGGCGCCGGCCGCACCGAGCGCCACCAGGCCGACCGCGCCTGCCGTGGCGAGCACGCGGCGCTGGCGGACTTGTCGGCGATCCGTCGGGGGCGGGGTCCAGCCAGAGGTCCATGGCGGGGCGCCGTCGTCCTGGTCGTGGATCCCGCCGGTCGCCGGCTCCGAACCGTCGGTGACGTCAGCGCCACAGGGACCGCATCGAGTCACGCCCGGGCGCAGCCACGTTCCACACCGAGGGCAGCGCATGGTCGGCCCTCCTTCGGAACAAAGCCGCGATCGCACCGGCGACGACCCATCACGCTAGAAGCTGAAAGGGTCACCGGCCGTCGTCCGGCGTTAGAGGGGCGTCATCCGGCGCGGGTCTGCATGTCGTACGACAAATCTGCGCAATCGCCGTCGCTTCGCATGGCAAGTACGCACTCTTCATGGCGTCGACACCGTGCAGAGTGCGAAGACACCACGAGAACGTGGTATCGCAACCGGACCCTCAGCGCGCCGAAGTCCCCTCCGTGTAGTCGTCATCGTCGTGCGTCTTGATCCACGCCATCATGCCCCGCAGATCACGCCCGACCTCCTCGATCGAGTGCTTCTCCGCCTCGGCCCGGAACTCGGCGAACTCCTTGCCGCCACCATCCTGGTCGTCGATGAACCGCTGCGCGAACGTGCCGTCCTTGACCTCGGCGAGCACCTCGCGCATCCGCTGCTTGACACTGTCGTCGATGATCCGCGGGCCGGAGACGTAGTCGCCGTACTCCGCCGTGTCGGACACCGACCAGCGCTGCTTGGCGATGCCGCCTTCGTACATGAGGTCGACGATCAGCTTGAGCTCGTGGAGGCACTCGAAGTACGCGACCTCCGGCTGGTAGCCCGCCTCGGTCAGGGTCTCGAAGCCCTTCATGATCAGCTGCGACACGCCGCCGCAGAGCACGGCCTGCTCGCCGAACAGATCGGTCTCGGTCTCCTCGGTGAACGTGGTCTCGATGCCGCCGGCCCGCAGACCGCCGATGGCTCGGGCGTACGCCAGGGTGAGCGGCCAGGCGTTCCCGGTCGCGTCCTGCTCCACCGCGACCAGGACGGGTACGCCACGGCCGTCGACGTACTCGCGCCGCACGAGGTGTCCCGGCCCCTTCGGCGCCACCATGCACACGTCCACTCCGCCGGGCGGCTTGATGTAGCCGAAGCGGATGTTGAATCCGTGGCCGAAGAACAGCGCGTCGCCGTCGACCAGGTTGGGCTCGACCGCGTCGGCATAGAGGGCGCGCTGGGCCGGGTCGGGGGCGAGGATGACGATGACGTCGGCCTCTTCGCAGGCTTCGTACGGCGTCAGCACCCGCAGCCCTTCGGCCTCCGCCTTCGGTCGGCTCTTCGACCCCTCGAGCAGGCCGACCCGTACGTCGATCCCGGAGTCACGAAGCGACAGCGCGTGCGCGTGTCCCTGACTGCCATAGCCGAGCACCGCGACGTGTCGCTGCTGGAGCTGGCTGAGGTCGGCGTCGTCGTCGTAAAACACGGTGGCCACGAGAGATTCTCCAATTCAGTTTCATTTGATGCTTGTGGCTTGGGTTGGCTTCACATCCGGATTATCCAGCGCTGGCGAGGGAGCGAAGCGACCGGTCGGTGATGGAGCGACCACCGCGGCCGACCGCCACCATGCCCGACTGCACGAGCTCGCGGATGCCGAACGGTTCGAGTACGCGGAGCATCGCGGCGAGCTTGTCGGGGTTGCCGGTGGCCTCGATCGTGACGGCGTCCGGGGCGACGTCGACCACCTTGGCCCGGAACAGCTGCACCGTCTCGAGCACCTGCCCGCGCGTCGCCGAGTCGGCCTTGACCTTGACCAGGATGAGTTCCCGCTCGACGGCCGTGGTCGAGTCCATCTCGACGATCTTGAGCACGTTGACCAGCTTGTTGAGCTGCTTGGTGACCTGCTCGAGCGACGAGGTCTCGACGTTGACGACGATCGTCATCCGCGAGATCTCCGGGATCTCCGTCGGACCGACCGCGAGCGAGTCGATGTTGAAGCCGCGTCGCGAGAACAGGCTGGACACGCGGGCCAGGACACCCGGCGTGTTCTCGACCAGGACCGACAAGGTGTGCGTGCTCATAGGTCGTCCTCGTCGAACTCCGGCGCCATGTCGCGCGCGATCTGGATGTCGTCGTTGCTCGTGCCGGCCGGCACCATCGGCCACACCATCGCGTCGCGGTGTACGGCGAAGTCGATCACGACGGGTGCGTCGTCGATCTCGAGCGCCTGCTTGATCGTGTCGTCGACGTCGTCGGCCTTGTCGCAGCGCAGGCCGACACAGCCGTACGCCTCGGCGAGCTTCGCGAAGTCGGGGATCCGCGTCGAGTGCAGGTCGGTGTTGGAGTAGCGGCCGTCGTAGAACAGGGTCTGCCACTGCCGGACCATGCCGAGCGACGAGTTGTTGATCACCGCGACCTTGATCGGGATCTGCTCGATCGCACACGTGGCCAGCTCCTGGTTGGTCATCTGGAAGCAGCCGTCGCCGTCGATCGCCCACACGACCTCGTCCGGCCGCGCCACCTTCGCGCCCATCGCGGACGGGACGGCGAAGCCCATCGTGCCGAGGCCGCCGGAGTTGATCCACTTGGTCGCCTGCTCGTACTTGATGAACTGGCTGGCCCACATCTGGTGTTGCCCGACCCCGGCGCAGTACGTCGCGTCATCCCCCGTGATGGCGCCGATCCGTTCGATGACGTACTGGGGTGCGAGCGACCCGTCCCCCGGGGTCTCGTAACCGAGGGGATAGCGCTCGCCGAGGCCGGCGGTCCAGTCCCGCCAGGCGCCGTAGTCGCCTCGATGACCGGCGCCGTGCTCGGTCTGCAACGCCACGATGAGATCCGCGATCACCTCGCGGCAGTCGCCGACGATCGGCAGGTCGGCGGTTCGGTTCTTCGAGATCTCGGCCGGGTCGATGTCGGCGTGGATCACCTTGGCGTCGGGAGCGAACGTCGAGAGCTTGCCGGTGACCCGATCGTCGAACCGGGCGCCGAGGGACACGATCAGATCGGCCCGCTGGAGCGAGCCGACGGCGGCGACACTGCCGTGCATACCGGGCATCCCGCGATGCAGCGGATGCGAATCGGGCAGGGCGCCCCGCGCCATCAGTGTCGTCACGACCGGGATCTGCGCCATGTCGACGAGGACCCGGAGCTCCTTCCAGGCGCGGGACTTGACGACGCCGCCGCCGACGTAGAGCACCGGCCGCCGGGCCTCGACGATCATCCGGGCCGCCTCACGTACCTGCTTGGCATGCGGCCGGGTCGTGGGCCGGTAGCCCGGCAGTGCGATCGACTCCGGATACGCGTATGTCGTGAACGCCTGCAGTGCGTCCTTCGCGATGTCGACCAGAACCGGGCCGGGCCGTCCGGTGCCGGCGATGTGGAAGGCTTCCGCGATCGTCCGCGGAATGTCCGCGGGGTCGGTCACGAGGTAGGAGTGCTTGGTGATCGGCATGGTGATGCCGCGGATGTCGGCCTCCTGGAAGGCGTCACTGCCGATCGCCGCGCTCGGGACCTGGCCGGTGATGGCGACCATCGGCACCGAGTCCATGTGGGCGTCGGCGAGCGGGGTCACGAGGTTCGTCGCGCCGGGTCCGGAGGTCGCCATGCAGACGCCGACCTTGCCGCTCGCGACGGCGTACCCCTGCGCGGCGTGCCCGGCGCCCTGCTCGTGGCGTACGAGGATGTGGCGGATCTGGCCGCTGTCGAGGAGTGGGTCGTAGGCCGGAAGCACCGCGCCGCCCGGAATCCCGAACACGGTGTCGACCCCGACGGTCTCCAGAGCACGGATCAAACACTGGGCGCCGGTCAGCTGCTCACTCATCGCCTTGCTCACTCACGTGTGGGCCTTCCTGCACAAAAAAACCCTCGGGCCCGGGTGGGCACTCGAGGGGTGACGCGTGGCCTGGTCCAACCGGACCGCGCGTCAAGGGCGTACGAGAATCTCACGTCGCACGAGTTCAAGGTCCCCCGGGCGGGGCGAGTCGGTCAAGCTGGGGACCCGGTTGTCTCGCGGATTGGGACGGCCGTCTCGCGGTTACTCGACCAGGGTCAGCAGGTAGGCGAGGGCGAAGCCGAGGACCGTCAGCAGCCCGACGGCCCGCCCGCCGTGCCGGAATGCCTCCGGCATCATCGTGTCGGCGAGCATCGTGATGACGGCACCGCCGGCAAAGGCCTCGATCAAGGCGACCGTGTTGCCGGACGCGTTCTCCAGCAGGCCATAGCCCGCGGCGGCCGCGATCGCCGAGGCGAGCACGACCCAGATCCAGATGCTCATGACGTGCCAGGTGCTCGCGCCCGCCTCCCGCATGCCGCTCGACGACGACATCGCCTCGGGCAGGTTGGAGATGAAGACGGCGGCCAGAACCGCGATGCCGACCGACCCGCCCTCGAGCAGGGTCAGCCCGATCACGGCGGACTCGGGGATGCCGTCGAGTACGGCCCCGAGCAGCAGCGCCGTACTCGCCGACGCGCTCACCGCGGACGAACCCATGGAGCTCATCCGGTCGCTGGCACCGCGGGTCTGGACGAGGTAGTCACCGACGAAGTACGCCAGGGCGCCGAGGGCGAGCCCGATGACGACGGCGTCCGCACCGCCGAGCGCGTACGCCTCCTCGGTCAGCTCGAACGAGACCGCGCTGATCAAGGTGCCCGCGCCGAAGCCCAGGACGAGGCCGATGACAACTCTGGGCAGCCGCACCAGGACACCGATCAGCGCGCCGATCAGCAGCGACGACGCACCGATGGCTCCCCACAAGGCGGCCTCGAACATACGCGGACCCTAGGACATGGCTGCCTGTCCCGCAGGCTGCCGCGCGGCGCGGGACAGCGAGACACGTCCTAGCCGCAGACGGCGCCCTCCGCAGCCGACCCGACGAGGCGCCGATACTTGGCGAGCACGCCGCGCGGGAAGCGTGGCTCGGGTGCGGCCCAGCTCGACCGGCGCGCGGCGAGCACCTCGTCGTCGACGTCCACGTCGAGCCGGCGGTTCGCTACGTCCAGGACGATCTCGTCGCCGTCTTCGACGAAGGCGATCGGCCCGCCGTCGACCGCCTCGGGCGCGACGTGGCCGACGCACAGCCCGGTCGTACCGCCGGAGAACCGTCCGTCGGTCAGGAGCATGACGTCCTTGCCCAGGCCGGCGCCCTTGATCGCACCGGTGATCGCGAGCATCTCGCGCATGCCGGGTCCGCCCTTGGGTCCCTCGTAGCGGATCACGACCGCGTCGCCGGCCACGACCGTTCCGTCGGCCAGCGCGTCCATCGCGGCCTGCTCGCCGTCGAACACACGCGCTCTCCCCCGGACCACCGTCTCGTCGAAGCCGGCCGATTTCACGACCGCGCCGTCCGGAGCGAGCGTGCCCTTGAGGATCGTGAGTCCGCCGGTTCGGTGGATCGGGTTGGACAGGCTCCGGATGATCGACCCGTCGAGATCGGGCGGCGCGATTTCGGCGAGGTTCTCGAAGACGGTCTTGCCGGTGACGGTACGGCAGTCGCCGTGAATCAGCTCGGCTTCGAGCAGCGCCTTCATCACGACCGGGATGCCGCCGACCCGGTCGACGTCGCTCATCACGTAACGGCCGAACGGCTTGAGGTCGCCGAGGTGCGGCACCTTGTCCCCGACCCGGTTGAAGTCGTCCAGCGTCAGATCCACCTCGGCCTCGTTGGCGATCGCCAGCAGGTGGAGCACCGCGTTCGTCGAACCGCCGAGCGCCATGACGACCGCGATCGCGTTCTCGAACGCCTCCTTGGTCATGATCTGCCGGGCGGTCAGGCCCTGTCGGAGCATCTCGACCACCGCCTCGCCCGATCGGTGCGCGAACCCGTCACGCCGGCGATCGACCGCGGGTGGCGAGGACGAGCCCGGCAACGCCATGCCGAGCGCCTCCGACACCGACGCCATCGTGTTGGCGGTGAACATGCCGGCGCAGGCACCCTCACCCGGGCAGATCGCCCGTTCGACCCGGTCGACCTCGGCCTCGGTGATCAGGCCGCGCAGACACGCGCCCACCGCCTCGAAGGCGTCGACGATGTTGACGTCGCGATCGTCGAGCTTGCCGGGGAGGATCGTGCCGGCGTAGAGGAACACACTGGCCAGATCGAGCCGCGCCGCCGCCATCAGCATTCCGGGCAGGCTCTTGTCGCAGCCGGCGAGCAGCACCGATCCGTCGAACCGCTCGGCCATCATGACGGTCTCGACCGAGTCCGCGATCACCTCGCGGGAGGGCAGCGAGAAGTGCATCCCCTCGTGTCCCATCGAGATCCCGTCGGAGACCGAGATGGTCGCGAACTCGAGCGGGTAGCCGCCGCCGGCGTGTACGCCCTCCTTGGCCGCCTTGGCGAGCCGGTCGAGCGACAGGTTGCACGGCGTGATCTCGTTCCAGCTCGAGGCCACGCCGATCTGCGGTTTGGCGAAGTCATCGTCGGTCATCCCGACGGCCCGCAACATGCCGCGGGCCGCGGCCCGTTCGAGTCCGTCGGTGACGTCGCGGCTGCGTGGCTTCAGGTCGGTCATGACCCGAAAGCGTACGACCCCTCGCTTCTAGCGAATCGACATCGTGGGGGTTATCGCCCCCGCAATGTCGATTGCTCGTCGTCGTCAGCGGTCGAGCACGGCGGCTCGTACGCAGAGAACGTCGGGCAGGTGCGCCTTGACCTGGCTCCACGACTCACCCTCGTCGGCGCTGGCGAACACCGACCCGTCTCGGGCCCCGAAGTAGATGCCGGCCGGATCGCCAGCGTCGGTGGTCAGCGCGTCGCGCATCACGGCCGCCCAGAAGCTGTCCGGCAGTCCGTCGCCGAGCGCCCGCCAGGTGTCGCCGGCGTCGTCGGATCGCCACACCCGGGCACTGGCGCCCGGTGGGAACCGCTCGCCGTCTGCCACGAGTGGGAAGAGGTAGACCGTGTCCGGCCGATGCGGGTGCACGACGATCGGGAACCCGAAGTCGGAGGGCAGCCCGTCGGCGATCGACTGCCACGATCCGCCACCGTCGTCGGTGCGATAGACGCCGTGATGGTTCTGCGCGAACGCCCGATCCGGTGCGGCCGGATGTGACGCCACCTTGTGTACGCACTGGCCGAACTCGGGCCACGGGTCGGGGAAGAAGTACGCCTTGATGCCCTTGTTGGCCCGCGCCCAGGTCGTACGTCCGTCGTCGGTGCGGTAGACGCCGCCGGTCGACATCGCCACCAGCATGCGGTCGCCGTCGTCGGGATGCGGCACGACCGTATGGATGGCCTGGCCACCGAACCCGGCGCCCCACTCCGGACGGTCCGGGTGGTCCCACAGCGTCTTCACCATCTCGAAGTGCTCGCCGCGGTCGTCGGACCGGAACAGCGCCGACGGCTGCGTCCCGGCGTAGACGACGTCCGGCTCCGACGCTCGCCCGGGCTGCACCTGCCAGATCCGCTCCAGCGCGCTGTCGGTGTCCTCCGGGAAGCGGATCGCGCCGTTGGGCGTCTCGGTCCAGGTGCGCCCGAGATCGTCGGACCGGAAGACCTGCGGCCCCCAGTGCTCGCTCGTCGCACCGGCGAACATGCGGGGCGCGTCACCCCGCGTGTCGATGCAGACCGAGTAGACGCCCTCCATGCGGAAGTGCGGCTCGTCCCAGGTCCAGTCGGTGCGGTCGGCGTCGGATCGGCCGATCCACAGGCCCTTGCGGGTGCCGACGGCCAGAATGCTCTCGCCCATGTGGGTGCTCCCGTTCGTGCGTGCGCGCGTATTCCTGTTAGGAATAGTACGCTCGCTGCCGTGAGTCAAGAGCCTGGGAGCCGTTCCGAGCGTGCCGTCGGGGAACCGGCGACGACGTCGTACGCGCTGCTTGGTCTCCTCGCCTTCGACGCAAGCACCGAGAGCGTCGGATTGACCGGATATGAGCTCAAACAGCGGGCCGACAAGACGATGCGCTTCTACTGGGTGTCCCCCGCGATGAGCCAGGTCTACTCCGAGCTCGCCAAGCTGGCCGATCTGGGCTACGTCGACGAACGCGCCAAGCAGAGCGGCTGGCGAGTCACCCGGCACTACCGCATCACGGCAGCGGGTCGGCAGGCCCTGGAGACCTGGCTCGCCGATCGGCCGCCGGAGTTTCCGGTCCTCAAGCACTCGGTGGCGCTGCGCCTGATGCTGGGCCATCTGGCCGGCGTGCCCGCGATGCGGCGCATGCTCGAGACGTACGCCAGCGACCTCGAGACCCGGCGCGGTGAGCTGGCCGCCGTACGCGAGTCGCTCGGCGACGCGGACGCCACCCGCTTTCCGGCGATGGTGGCCGACTGGGGGCTGGCCTACTACGACGCCGAGCGGGCCATCGTGACCGGGCTCGCCGAGCGGTTGGACTGACCCGGCCGGACTCGAATGTTGGCGTGAGATTCAGGATCTCCGGCCGCGGAAACCTGCATCTCAAGCCAACTCTTCGGAAACCGCGCGGCGTCGTTCCGGCAACAGTCCGATGTCGGCATCCGCCTGTCCCAGGCACGTGACAACTAGGGTTGGTCGCATGAGGGCATGGGTGGGCATCGTGACCGTTCTGCTGCTCGTTGCGGCCGGGTGCAGTGACGATGACTCGTCCGGCACCGACAACCCCGGTCCGGCGCCGAGCATCGAGTCGGAGTCGCCGACCGAACCCGGCGGGTCCGAACCGCCGCAGTCCGGCAATCGACCGCCGACGCCGCGGATCACCGACACGATCGCCACCGGACTCACGTCGCCGTGGGACATCGCGTTCCTGCCGAGCGGCGACGCCCTCGTCTCGGAGCGCGACACCGGCCTGATCAAGCGCGTGACACCTGACGGTGACGTCGAGACGGTCGGCGAACTCACCGACGTCGAGCCGTCGTCCGAAGGCGGACTGCTGGGCCTCACGGTGCATCCCGACTTCGAAAGCGAGCCGTACGTCTACGCCTATCTGTCGACCGACGCCGACAACCGGCTCGTGCGCATGCGATGGGACGGATCGCGCCTCGGGGACGCCGAGCCGCTGCTGACCAGCAACCCGGTCGGCGAGATCCACGACGGCGGACGGCTCGCCTTCGGTCCGGACGGCATGCTCTACATCACGACCGGCGAGACCGGCGACTCGGCGCTGTCCCAGAACCTCGACTCCAACGGCGGCAAGATCCTGCGGCTCGAGCCGGACGGCGACATCCCGGGCGACAACCCGTTCGGCGACTCACCGGTGTGGAGCTACGGCCATCGCAACGTCGAGGGCCTGGCGTTCGACGACGCCGGCCGCTTGTGGGCGAGCGAGTTCGGCGAGAACACCTGGGACGAGCTCAACCTCATCCGGCCGGGCAACAACTACGGCTGGCCGTTGCGCGAGGGCAGCCAGGGCGAGCAATGTGACTGCGTCGACCCGGTCGTCGCCTGGCGACCGGCCGTGGCGTCGCCGTCCGGCCTGGCGTACGCCGATGGCGCCCTGTGGATGGCGGCTCTGCGCGGCGCGCGGCTCTGGCGCATCCCGCTCGACGGCACCCGACCGGCTGGCGAGCCGCGCGGGTTCTTCATCGGCAAGTACGGTCGGCTGCGCGCGATCGCGGTCGCGCCGGACGGCGCACTGTGGCTCGGCACCTCCAACACCGACGGTCGCGGCAGCCCGGCCAGCAACGACGATCGGATCTTCCGGGTCGAGCTCCGCTAGCTCCCGTCCCGCCTCGGTTCCCCGCACCCGGCTCGGTTTTGCGCGCGAATGGGCGGTGTACGGGGCGGTCGACCGACACCCAGCGCGCAAAACCGATGCAGGCCACGGTCAGCCCTCGCCGAGCCGCTCCAGGATCAGCTCGCGGACCCGGGCGGCGTCGGCCTGGCCGCGCATCTGCTTCATCACGACGCCGATCAGGGCGCCGGCCGCCGCGGTCTTGCCGCCGCGGATCTTGTCGGCGACGTCGGGGTTGTCGGCGATCGCCTGGTCGACGGCCGCGCCGAGCGCCGCGTCGTCGGACACGACCTCGAGTCCGCGCGCGGCGACGACCTCCTCGGGCGACCCCTCCCCCGCGAGTACGCCGTCGATGACCTGCCGGGCCAGCTTGTCGTTGAGACGGCCCGCATCGATCAACTCCTGGACCTGGGCAACCTCGGCCGGAGTGATCGACAGCTCAACCAGCTCCACGCCGTCCGCGTTGGCTCGCCGGGCCAGCTCGCCGGACCACCACTTGCGGGCCGCCTGCGGAGTCGCGCCGGACTCGACCGTCGCCTCGATCAGCGGCAACGCACCGACGCCGGCGGCATCGCGCATCTCGAGGTCGGAGAACCCCCACGCCTCCTGCAGGCGGGCCCGCCGCTCGGCCGGCGGCTCCGGCAGCGTCGCCCGCAGCTCCTCGACCCACGCGCGCGACGGCGCGATCGGCACCAGATCGGGCTCGGGGAAGTAGCGATAGTCCTCGGCCTCCTCCTTGCTGCGACCGGGCGTCGTGACGCCGGTGTCCTCGTGCCAGTGGCGAGTCTCCTGGACGACCCGGTCGCCCGCACTCAGGACCGTGGCCTGCCGGCAGATCTCGTAGTGCAGGGCCCGCTCCACACTGCGTAGCGAGTTGACGTTCTTCGTCTCGGTGCGCAGCCCGTACTCCGACTGTCCATGCGGCCGCAGCGAGACGTTGGCGTCGCATCGCAACGAGCCCTGCTCCATGCGTACGTCGGACACGCCGAGCGCGGCCATCAGCTCGCGCAGCTGCGTGACGTACGCGCGAGCGACCTCGGGTGCCTTGGCGCCGGTGCCCTCGATCGGCTTGGTCACGATCTCGATCAGCGGCACGCCGGCCCGGTTGTAGTCGAGCAGCGAGTGCTCCGCGCCGTGGATGCGTCCGGTGGCGCCGCCGACGTGCAGCGACTTGCCGGTGTCCTCCTCCATATGGGCGCGCTCGATCCCGATCCGATAGGTCTCGCCGTCCACCTCCACCTCGGTCCAGCCGTCGAAGGCGATCGGCTCGTCGTACTGCGAGGTCTGGAAGTTCTTCGGCATGTCCGGGTAGAAGTAGTTCTTCCGGGCGAATCGGCACCACTCGGCGATCGAGCAGTTCAGCGCCAGGCCGATCCGGATCGCCGACTCGACACCGCGCTCGTTGGCCACCGGCAGTGCGCCGGGCAGGCCGAGGCAGACCGGGCACACCTGGGTGTTGGGCTCGGCGCCGAACTCGGTCGAGCAGCCGCAGAACATCTTCGACGTCGTGTTGAGCTCGACGTGCACCTCGAGGCCGAGCACCGGGTCGAACTGCGCAAGGGCGTCGTCGTACGACACCAGCGTCGCGGTCGTCATCGGGCCTCCTCCAGCTCCGGAGCCTGGGCGAGCAACGGACCACCCCACTGTTCGACGAGCATCGTCTCGAGAGCGGCGGCGACCCGATAGAGCCGGTCGTCGGCCATCGCGGGCGCCAGCACCTGGATGCCCGCCGGCAGGCCGTCCTCGTCGGCGAGTCCGCTCGGCAAGGACAGACCCGGCATGCCGGCGAGGCTGGCCGGGATCGTGGCGATGTCGTTGAGGTACATCGCGAGCGGGTCGTCGACCTTCGCGCCGATCGGGAACGCCGTGGTCGGAGCGGTCGGCGACACGAGTACGTCGACCTTCTCGTACGCGGCGTCGAAGTCGCGCCGGATGAGCGTACGAACCTTCTGGGCCGAGCCGTAGTAGGCATCCCAGTAGCCACTCGACAGGGCGTAGGTGCCGAGGATGATCCGGCGCTTGACCTCGGGCCCGAAGCCGGCCTCCCGGGTCGCGGCCATCACCTGCTCCGCGGTCGGGTCGGCAACGCCGTCGGGGAACACCCGCAGGCCGTAACGCATCGCGTCGAACTTGGCGAGGTTGCTGCTCGCCTCACTCGGCAGGATCAGGTAGTAGGTCGCCAGGCCGTAGACGAAGTGCGGACACGACACCTCGACGATCTCGGCACCCGCGCTGGTCAGCAGCTTGAGGGTGTCGTCGAACCGGGCCTCGATGCCCGGCTGGTAGCCCTCGCCGCGCAACTCCGTCACGACGCCCACGCGCAGCCCACGCAGGTCGGCGTTGCGGGCCGCCTCGACAAGCGGGGGCACCGGCGCGTCGATGCTCGTCGAGTCGCACGGGTCGTGACCGGCGATCGTCTCGTGCAGCAGGGCCGCGTCGAGCACGGTACGGGTCACCGGGCCGGCCTGGTCGAGGCTGCTCGCCAGCGCGATCAGGCCGTAGCGGGAGACTCCGCCGTACGTCGGCTTCACTCCGATCGTCCCGGTCACTGCGCTCGGTTGCCGGATCGAGCCGCCCGTGTCGGTGCCGATGGCGAACGGCGCCTCGTAACCCGCGACGGCTGCGGCCGATCCGCCGCCGGAGCCGCCCGGGATCCGGTCCAGATCCCAGGGGTTGCGGGTCGGCCCGTACGCCGAGTGCTCGGTCGAGCTGCCCATCGCGAACTCGTCCATGTTGGTCTTGCCGAGGATGGGGAGGCCCGCGTCCTTGAGCCGGCGCACCACCGTCGCGTCGTACGGCGGGACCCAGCCCTCGAGGATCTTGGAGCCGCAGGTCGTCGGAATGCCCTTGGTGGCCAGCACGTCCTTGACCGCGATCGGGACCCCGGCCAAGGGCGCCAGCGACTCACCGGCGGCCCGTCGGGCATCGACGTCGGCGGCGGTGCGCAGCGCCCCCTCGGCGTCGACCTGCAGGAACGCATGGACGGCACCGTCGACGGCGCCGATCCGGTCGAGATGGGCCTGAGTGACCTCGACCGACGACACCTCGCCGGCGGCAAGCAGCTCGGCGAGCTCGGTGGCGGTACGCGTGACCAGCTCGCTCATCACGCCTCCTCGCCGAGGATCCGCGGCACGGCGAACCGCTGCTGCTCGACCTCGGGGGCGCAGGCCAGGGCTTCCTCCGGGGTCAGGCCGGGCCGCAGTTCGTCGGCACGGTAGACGTTGCTCAACGGCACCGCGTGCGAGGTCGGCGGCACGTCGGCATCGGCCACCTCGCTCACCTTGGCGACCGACTCGAGGATCACCGCGAGCTGCGGGGCGAGATGGTCGAGCTCCTCGTCGGTGAGCTCGATCCTGGCGAGCGACGCCAAGCGCGCGACGTCGGCACGGGAAATCTCCGGCATGCCGCAATCCTATGAGCCGCCGTCGG
>JALDXR010000313.1:0-5014 GCA_032154865.1 Nocardioidaceae bacterium | reverse complement strand
GGGGTGTCTGGGCCGACGGTGGTGGCTGGGCCGACGGTGATGGCGGAGCCGACCGTGATGGCGGAGCCGCGGGCGGCGGCGTCCCACCAGCGGGAGGTGCGCCGGGCTGCGGAGGCGGGGCCGGGTGGGTCGGACCCACCGGCGGCCCGGGTGGCGGAACCGGCCGCTGCCCGCCCATCGGCATGCCGGCTATCGCCGGATCCGGCCCCGATCGGCCCCGTCGCACCAGCAAGACGATGACGAAAGCGGCCACTGCCAGCAACGCGGCCGCCGCGACGGCGACCACCAGGATCGTCGAGCCGCTGCTGTCGTCGGAGGATGACGACTCGGGCAGGTCGCTGGCCCGGTCGAGGTAGTCCTGGGCCAGCGTGTTGGAGGGCTGTTCCTCGACGACGCCGGACAGGGCGTCGACGGCCGCCTCCTTGTCCTCGGAGAAGTAGGCGTCGAGACCCTTGCGATAGAGCGCACCGGTCTCGCTCACCTCGTTGGTCACCCCGGCGCTGCCCATCAGCTCCTCGATCATCTCGGCCGGCCGAACGAAGTTGAACTGCTGCTCCTCGCCCGAGATGCCGAAGCTGTTGAATCCGATGACCTCGCCGTCGAGGTTGACCGTCGGGCCGCCACTCATGCCGCCCGACACCGCAGCCGAGATCTCGTACACGGTCATCAGGCCGCCCTGGACGGTCTTGACCGAGCTGATCGACCCCTCCTTGTAGCTCGGCGACAGATCCGGGTCGGTCACGAGGTCGACCGAGGCCGGGTATCCGATGGACACCACCTCGGTCCCCACCTCGACCTCGGCGTCGGTGGCGAGCTGGATCGCGTTGAGGTCGGTCTCCTCCACCTTCAGCAGCGCGGCGTCGCCCTTGTCGAACGGCTGGAAGTCGATCACCCGGGCGGTCTTCTGCTGACTGGCCTCGAGGCCCGACGCCGTCGCGGCCCACGCGACCGTGATCTTGCGGTCCGGACCACGGTTCTTCGTCTTCAGGCCCTCGACCCGGTAGTCGTCGAAGGCGATGACCCGGTTCAGCGTCAGGCTCTGGTCGGCGTAGTAGTCGTTGTTGATGGCCCAGCGCGCCGCCTGGGCGATGAACAGGTCGATGATCTCGCCCTTCGGGTCGACGCAGTGGCCGGCCGTGGCGATGTAGCCGTCCGGGTTGACGACGAAGCCCGTGCACTGAGTGTTGAGGGTGAACGGCTGACCGTCGTTGAGGTACTGCTTGTTGAACTTGTCGTAGATGTAGCCGGTCCACTCCACGCCCTCGTAGACGATGCTGGGCTGGACGTAGGCGTTGACCCGCTCCAGCGGGGAACCGGTGTCGTCCGCGGCCGCGCTTGCGATGCCTCCGATGCCGAGGCCGAGGGCGACGGCTGCCGCGACCATCAGCCCGAGAATGCGTTGCTTCATGTTTCGTCCCCGTTCGTATTCACTGAACACTGTCCGTGACGACTTTCGGACCGGCAAGCAGGCGAAGGTCCCGAGTTTGGGGCCGGATGGCGCCGTAACGCCACCGCTCAGCCGGTCGAGCACGCCCCATGGGTCCATACCTCGCCAATCGACGCGCGCCGCCATGCCTCGCCGAAGGGCAGCCGGGTTGCCGGACCGCCACCGACCGGCTTCACCAGCAGGTACGGCGGCGGGAGTCCGTCGTGATGGCGCTTCCACCGCGCGACCGAAACACAGTCGGCGTTGGCCGATCGTTCGGCATCGGTGAGCGTTCGTCCGCTGTCGGACTGGATCTGCGAATCCGCTGTGCCGCGGACATCGCTCGCCCCGTCGTCCACGACGATGATCCAAGCCATGCCGCCGACAATGCCGATTCCGATGGCAGCAAGCCGGAACCCGAGACCCCGCGAGAGCGCGCGCATACCCGTCCTGCCTTCTGCTCCCGCTGCGATCACCATCGAACGGCGAGCCCACGCCGATCAAGAGCCGAAGGTCCCCAAGCGGTGGGAGTTCGCCGGTCGGTGACAAGCCACGCGGATCGCCCACCGGGCCGGTTACGGTGGCGGCGTGCCGGGATACGACGTGCTCGCCGAGCCGACCTGGCGCGCTCGGGCAGCCGCCCACGAGGCCCGGGTCGAGCCGTGGATCGGGCCGCACCTCGAGCGTCGTCGCCGCGGCGATTCGCATCCGGTCGAGGACTTCTGCTTCACCTACTACTCCTACTCCCCCGCCCGGCTCCGGCGCTGGCACCCAGGCGCCGGCGTCGTCCTCACCGGCGCCACGGCGATGCGCTATCTCGACTTCGCGGGTTACCGGTCCGAAGGCGATGGGGTCGCGGCCGACCTCGCCCGGCTGGCCCAACGGTCGCCGACGCTGCGGTTCGTCCGGACCCTTCTGACGGCAACGGCGGCCCGGCCGGCCCAGCTCGGTTGCTTCGGCCTCCACGAGTGGGCGATGGTCTATCGGCAACGCACCGACGACGTCCGGCATGCGGCGTACCCCTTGCGGCTCGGGTCCGCCGCCACCGACGAGGTCGTCGAGGCGCACCCGGTCCGGTGCACGCACTACGACGCGTTCCGGTTCTTCACGAGCCTGGCTCGGCCGCGCAACTCGACGCAGTTGACCCGGACCGGCCAGATCGCGGCCGAGCAGCCGGGCTGCCTGCACGCCAACATGGACCTCTACCGCTGGGCGTACAAGCTCGCCCCGTTCACCCCGTCGGAGCTCGTCGCCGACTGCTTCGCGCTGGCCCGCGAGATCCGGGCGGTCGACATGCGGGCCTCGCCCTACGACCTGAGCAGCCTGGGGTACGAGCCGATCCCGGTCGAGTCGGCCGCCGGACGGGCGGAGTACGTGCGGCACCAGCGCGACTTCGCCGAGCGGGCGGGGGCACTGCGAGAGCGGATGCGGGCCGAGTGTGATCGGCTGCTGGCGCTGGTCGACGGGTTCGGCAGCTAGGGCGTGTCTCCCTAGTCGATCGCTTGGTCGGCAAGCCCGAGGGTCAGGTTCAGCATGTCGTCCTCGAGGTTCCACTGGCCCCGCTGGTAGGCGTGGTTGCTGGTCCAGAACACGAGCACGTCCTCGTCGAGGAGCCGGGCGACCATGCTGAGCGACCAGCCGTTGCCGCCGTCGTGCCAGACGACCTTGCCGTACCTGTCGCTAGGTGCGACGACCCAGCCGTACCCATAAGAGGTCGTGGCGTTGGCCCCCTCGGGCACGTACGGCGTGAACAGCTTCTCCTTCGCCTGGCGACTCAGCACGTCATCGCCCCGGAGGGCGAGGTGCCAGCGGAACATGTCGCGCGCGGTCGTCAGGATGCCGCCGTTGCCCCGCAGGTTCCAGTACGGTCCGTCGTCGGCCCACGGGTGGTCGAACGGGCGACCCATCGGCCGACCGCGCGAGTTGTACTCGACGGCGACGCGCTGCGGACTCCACTCGGGAAGCACGTAGCCGGTCTCGGTCATGCCGGCGGGCTCGAACAGGTTCTCGGCCAGGAACTCCTCGTAGCCCATCCCGGAGGCTTCCTCGACGATCGCGGCCAGGATGCTGTAGCCGACGTTGGAGTACGAGTACCTGCTCCCCGGTGGCGCTTCGAGGCGCGACGACAGGGCCTCATCCAGCATCTCCTGCCGGGTCAGCGGTTCGTAGTCACCGCCGATCACCTCCCGCAGTCCCGACGTGTGCGTGAGCAACTGATGCACGGTGATGCCGCGCTTGTCGGTGGGCACCGGCCCGACGTAGCGGCTGATCGGATCGGTCACCCGCAGCCGGCCCATCATCTCCAGCTTCACGATCGCGGCGGCGGTGAACTGCTTGGTGATGGACTGGATGTCGTAGGCCGTGTCGCAGGTCGCCGGGATCTCGGCCTCCTGGTCGGCCAGCCCGAAGCCTGAGCAGTGGACGATCCCGTCGTGGTGGGCGACCAGGACGGTCCCGCTGACGCCTGCCGGGAGCGTCGTCTCGAGGAACTGCTCGACGGCCGGGTCCACGGGCGCATCGGCAGCGGGCGCCAGGTCGGCGGGTGTGGGCTCGCCAGGCGTGGTCGGGCCGGGCGCCGCCTCGTCGTCGCCGCTGCATCCGGCGAGCGTGCAGACGACGACCGTCGCCGCTGCGGCCAGCGACCGGAGCCGGTTCGAGTGGATGAGCGACCGCACCCGACCCCCCAGCGGCCTAGCCGCTCAGCTCGGCAAGCGCCAGCACGGTACGCCAGTTGCGCGCCGTGCCGTCGACCCGGAGCCGGCGACTGAAGTACGTGGGAGTCAGCTTGCTCCCATGGACACCGTCGACATAGTCGACGTACAGCTGGCGCCCGTCGACGCGGCAGACGTCGCGGGTGAGGTCGCCGGTGTGGATCGTCTCGACTCCGTCGGCGTCGGGATCGGCGTCGAGGAACGTGACATGGAGCATCCTGGGCCGCTCGGCAGCGGCTTCCGGGAACGGATTCGCGTCGATCACCGCGGCGATCTCGGCGGGCGACCGGACCACGACCGGCACCGTCAGACCGAACTCGTCCTGGATGACAGCCCCGATGCGCTTGCCCACGGCCGCGGCGGTGCGCTGCCTCGATCCCAAGACGATGTTGCCGCTCTGGACGTACGTCCGGACGTCGGTGAAGCCGTCCGTGGTGAGTGCCTCGCGCAGGCGGGGCATCGCCACCTTGTTGTGCGAGGGAAGGTTGATGGCCCGAAGCAGCCCGATCCAGGTCGGCATCCTCAGACCTCGACCGCCGCTGCGCCCAGCTGCGAGACCGTCTGCGTCACACGTCAGATCCTACGGGCGCCGCCCGATGTGCCCGGAGTCCATACGTGACGGCGTCGAGCAGGGCCAGCCAGGACGCCTCGACGATGTTGTGACCGACGCCGACGGTGACCCAGCTGTCGTGCCCGTCGGACGTCTCGATCAACACCCGGATCACCGCGTCGGTGCCATGGCCCTGGTCGAGAATCCGTACCCGGTAGTCGATCAGCTCGAACTCGGCGACGGCGGGGTAGGCCTGGCCGATCGCCTGTCGCAGCGCGTGGTCGAGCGCGTTGACCGGGCCGTTGCCCTCGCCGGTGACGACGATCC
>JALDXR010000312.1:0-5015 GCA_032154865.1 Nocardioidaceae bacterium | reverse complement strand
TTGGGCGCGGCGCTGGAGCTCGCCGTCATCTTCGCCCGGCTCCCCCACTGGTGGGGTCCGCGCTGGTATCGGAGGCTGTCGGCGGCCGAGCGGCGGGCCGACCAGACCAACGCCTTCGCCGCTGCCGTCGTCGGCCTCACCGAACGGCCCGGGGTGGTCAGCGCCAAGGACGCGGCCGGCCGCTACCGCGACGCCAGGCCGGTGGGATCGTGGCGGGGCGGCTGGGTCTACGACCCCGACACCGAGCAACGTACGCATGGCATGTCCCGCAAGGGCACCGTGGACGGCCGGCTGACCCTCTATCCGAGCGGACTGGTGTTCGCCGCGTCCCGGGCCGAGGACGCCCTGCGCCGCAAAGGCACCGTGGTCGCGATCGACGCCGACGACATCGTCGACGTACGGGTCGTTCCGGCCCGTGCCGGGGCAGACGGGCAGCAGCGTACGGGCGTCCTCTATCGCTCCTGGTTCCCGCGGCTCGTCGTGGAGACCGCGGAGATCGCGCATGTCTTCGACGTGGCATGGGGACGGGCCGGCCAGGTGAAGGACCGATGTGGACGCTTCGTACCCGAGCCGAGGTGAGTGACGTGGACTTCGACGACTACCGGCATCCGGGCACCGGCTGCGTGGTTCCGCTGCCGCCCGGCTGGCAACGGCTCGAGGATCCGCCGCCCGGTATCGCGGTGATCGCCCGCGAGCCCGAGGCCCCGGCCGGGTTCCGGGCGAACCTCGTCGTCACCGTCGACGAGCTGCCGGACGGCCTCGACCTCGACGGCTGGCAGGACGAGAGCGACCGGCTGCTCCGCGGGGAGCTGCCCAGCTACTACCTGCTCGATCGGGAGCAGATCCGGCTGGCCGGCCGCCCGGCCGTACGCCGGCTGGCACACCACGCCGGATCGGACACCGGCCCGGTGACGATGGAGCAATGGGCGATCGCGGTGGGGTCGACGGGATTCACCCTGACCGCGTCGGTCGCCACGCTGGCCTACGACAGCCTGGCCGACGTGTTCGCGGAGATCGCTCGGCAGTTCCGTCCCGGCCCGACGAGCGACGAGGAGGCGGCCAGATGACGATCGCGTTCGACACCCGTACCGGCCGGCTCCGGCTCGACCAGGAGACCTTCGACTGCCTGGTCGCCTGGGCCAGCGGGGCGGCGGAGCCAGGCCCGAGACTGACCGAGCTTCGCGATGCGGGCGCGATCCGCAACGGCGCGCCCCACCCGGCCGTCTGGCCCGGCCTGCAGGCCGTGACCGAGCCGGTCTGCCGCCTCCACCTGGCCTCGATCGACGACGACGGGCAGTCGCGGTCCGGGGACGGCTGGATCGCCAGCAATGCGGCCGCGCTCCTGCTCGACGCACCGGACGACATGCGCGAGCTGGTCACGGTGCATCCGACGTTCCTGCCGATGGCGATCGCCCGAGTCGTACGTCTCGGGCCGCACCCTCGACCGGGGTCCGATCCGCTCCACCTGCCGCGCGTCGTCTACGACGGACTGTTCGCTCCTGACCAGGGGGTGCGTCGCCGCGCCGCCGAGCAGCTGTCTGCCGGAGACGCCGGCGATCCACCGCTGGGAGACGTCGTCGAGCAGCTGGTGACGGGACCGTGGCGGCTGTGGGCCGTGACGCTGACCTGGACGACGCCGCAGGGCGAGCCGGCGGCCCAGGCGATACAGGTCGTCGCCACCGACGCCGGACTGTGCCTGGTCGACACCGGCGGCCAGGACTCCACGATGTGGCCGACCACGGCCACCAGGGTGTGGCGGCGACTCACGCTGCTGCTCCCGGACGAGGTGCGTGCGCCATGAGGTTCCGACGCCGTCGCGACGCCGCCACGAGCGAGCCGTCGCCCGAGCCGATCCCCGATCCCGGGCCGGTGCCGGCTGGCTGGGAGCGGCTTGAGTGGGAGCTCACCGAGCGGGCCGGACGGACGGCCAGCGATCCGACGGCCGCGGTCGTGCTCGTCGTTGAGGGCACCGCCCACTACGTCCAGTGGCTCGGCATGCCCGATGAGGCGCTCTATCTCGAGGCGTCGTCGACCTTCGCGGCATCGCAACAGGAGCGGCTGGTCGCGTTGGGGTGGCAGCCGCCGCGTCCGAAGGGCCCGGCCAACACCCCGAACTGGAACCAATACCGGGTCGCGCCGGTCGACCCGGGCGAGGCCGCCCGGACGACGGTGCACACGCTGGCCGACGTCTACGGAGCGACCCCGGCCGGCATCCAGATCGACGTCGTGGCGTAGCGGTCAGTCGCCGGCGTGCCCGGCAAGATAGGCGCCGACCAGGCCACCGAGCGAGTCGAGGTGGTAGCCGCCCTCCTGGACGATCACACTCGGGACCTGGAAACCGCCGAGCAGCCGGCCGGCCTCGCGGTACCCCTGCTCCGTGACGAGCAGCGGGCTCTCCGGGTCGTCCGCGGCGGCGTCCACCCCGAGCGACACGACGAGAGCGTCGACGCCGTGGAACTCGATCCACTCGCGTAGCGCGGTCACTGCTTCGAGCCAGCCGGAGTCGCCCGTTCCCGGCGCGAGTGGGAGGTTGCGCGTACGGCCCGCACCGTCGCCGGCACCGTGCTCGTCGGCGAATCCGACGAAGTGCGGGAACCACCCGGCGCCCGGATCGACGTGGACCGAGCCGTAGAGCACGTCGGCGCGCTCGTAGAAGATCGCGGCCGTGCCGTTGCCGTGATGGGCGTCGAGATCCACGACCGCCACCCGCCGATGCCCGGCGGCCCGCAGCCCCTCGGCGGCGACGGCGGCGTTGTTGAGGTAGCAGGATCCGCCGTAGGCCGACCGGGTGACGTGATGCCCGGGCGGCCGGCACAGGGCGTACGCCGCGCGATCGGCGCCGGACGCGACGAGATCGACGGCGGTCAGAGCGCAGTCGATCGCCGCGCGGGCGGCCTCGAACGTGCCGGGCCCAAGGACGGTCATCGTGTCGTAGGCGTACGTACCCGCGCGGGCGTGGATCGCGTGGGCCCGATGCGGTGGCAGCGGACCGAGCATCTGGGCGGTCGGGAAGACGTACGGCACCACCCGGTCCTGTCCCGGATCGTCGAGGAATCCGGCCTCGATCCACTGCGAGTAGACGGTGCGCAGGTGCTCGACCAGCGACGCGTCGTGCACGGTCAGCAGCAGACTGTCGTCGTGCGGGCGGGCCGAGTGCACCGGATGCCCGGACTCGACCAGGGCGTCCTTGATGAGCTCGACCCGCTCCGGCACCTCGGTGCCGGGCGTTCGGACGCCGATCCAGATCTCGGCGCCGGGCACATGCCGCAGGGTCTCTGGCGACCACACCACCGGAATGCTCGACATCTGGGCATCGTGCCACCGGTACGGCAGGATGCCCACATGCCACGCGCTACTGACTTGCGAATCAGGATCGGTCCACTTCCGGCCGGTCCCACGAACTCAGTACTCGACGTTCCCGGAGTCGGTCTCGGCCACGCGACGGTGTGGCGGGACGAGCCGGATCCACCCGAGGGCCGGGGTGTCGCCCGCACCGGGGTCACGGTCCTGGTCGTCGCTGAGGATGCGTTCGACAGAGCGGTTCCGGCCGGCGGCGCGGTGCTCAACGGCGCGGGCGAGCTCACCGGCTTCATCACCGCGTCCGAGTGGGGCTGTCTGGAGACGCCGATCTTCCTGACGTCGACGCTGCAGCTCGGCCGGGTCTACGACGCGGCCTGTGAGGGACTGCTCGAGCGGGAGCCGCGGGTCGCCGAGGACTTCGTGATCCCCATCGTCGGCGAGTGTGACGACTCGTACCTCAACGACGCCCGCCGGATGCAGATCGTACGGAAGGACGTCGACAACGCGTGGGACGAGGCGCTGGCGTCACGCGGCACGACCGAGCCGCCGGCCGAGGGCAGCGTCGGCGCCGGCACCGGGATGAGCTGTCTCGGCTTCAAGGGCGGCATCGGTACGGCCTCCCGCGTGACACCGGAGGGGCACACAGTCGCCGTACTCCTGCAGACGAACTTCGGCGAGCGCGATCGCCTCACGGTGAACGGCGTGCCGGTGGGACGGCTGCTCGGATCGGACGAGGCGCCAGATCGGGCGCCGGCCGGATCGTGCATCGGCATCGTAGTGACCGACGCCGCCGTCGACGGGGCCGGCTGTGCCCGGTTGGCCCGCCGGATCGGACTGGGCCTCGCCCGCGCCGGGTCGGTGGGGTACAACGGCAGCGGCGAGATCTTCCTGGCGGCGGCGACCGGAGCGCGGATGAGCCGCGGCGGTGAGTGGGCCACCCCGCCGACGGTCTCGGGCCGGGGGCTCGATTCGATGTTCGAGGCGGTCGTCGACGCCGCCGAGGAGGCGGTGCTCAACTCGATGCTGTCGTCGCCCACCGTCGTGGGCCGCGGCGGCAACCGGATGGAAGGGCTCCCGGCCGACGAGGTGACGCGACTGCTCCGGGAGCACGGCCGATGAGCCCGCGCGAGATCCGCATCCCGATGGACGACGGCGTCGAGCTCGCGGCGACGCTCTATCTGCCGCCCGAGTCGATTGGGCCGCAGCCGTGCCTGCTGGAGGCGCTGCCGTACCGCAAGGACGACCTGACCAGCGGGTATGCCGACGAGTACGTCCGGCTCCGCGACGAGTACTCCTACGCGGTCTGCCGGCTCGACCTGCGCGGCACCGGCTCGTCCGGAGGCGACGCGACCGACGAGTACCCCGCGCAGGAACAGACCGACCTCTGCGCCGTGATCGCCTGGCTCGCCGACCAGGACTGGTGCGACGGCGCGGTCGGCATGTACGGCACGTCGTACTCCGGGTTCAACTCGCTGCAGCTCGCCTGCGAGCGGCCGCCCGCCCTCAAGGCGATCGTCGCGATCTTCGCCACCGACGACCGCTGGTCCGACGACGTGCACTGGCGGGGCGGCGCGGTTCGCGTCATCGACCAGGTCGACTACTGCCACTACATGACGCCGATGAACGCGATGCCGCCGGTGCCGGCCCTGTGGGGTCCGGACTGGCGTGACGAGTGGAAGCGACGAATCGAGACGAACGAGCCATGGCTGCTGACC
>JALDXR010000311.1:0-5043 GCA_032154865.1 Nocardioidaceae bacterium | reverse complement strand
GGTGAGACCTCCGTCGAGGTTCCGATCACCGCCGGCAAGGGGACGGCCTACGCCTATGTCACCGGCACGGTGTCGACCCTCCGCCTGGCGACGGCCGAGCCGGGGAATGTCGTGTGCACCGACGACATCACTGTCGGGCTGCCTCAGCCGGCCGAGTGGTGAGGGCCGGAGCCACCACCATCGCCAAGGCGACCAGCGACAGGATCTGGGCGGGCCAGGCGGCACCGGCGTAGTCCGCCGACCCGGCCGGCTGCCACGCGAGAAGCCCTCCGACCGCGGCATACGCACCGAAGGTGATGGCGGCCCACGCGCCTGCGCCGTGCGGTCGCCCTCGAGCCAGCAGGATCCAGGCCGCCGTCACGGTCAGGGCGACGGCGAGTCCGGTCGCGCCGCCGAGGCAGCCGAACGCCACGGCGGCACCGGCCCAGCCGATCAATTTCGGCCAGGCCCGGGGCCCGACCGGCCCGGCGTCCGAACCACGCCGATCGACGAGGCGATCGACGAGCACGGCCAGCGCCAGGAGCACGACGAGACCGAGGCCGACGAGCAGCGCTGCGCGGTAGCCGGTCGTCGGGCCGTATCGCAGCTCGATCGTCCCGGCTCGGCCGGCTGGCACGACGTAGCCCTGCTGCCAGCCGTCCACGACCACCGACTCGAGCTGCTCGCCGTCCAGCATCGCGGTCCACCCCTCGTTGGCGTTCTCCGGGACGGCGAGCAGCGCAGGTCCGTCCCGGGCGTCGATGTCGAGGCGCCGAAGGCTGTCGTCCCAGTCGCGCATCGTCCACGCGATCCGGTCGATGTGGCGATCGGGCCGCCAGCTGCCGTCGGCCAGCGTGACCGTCAGCGGTCGCCATTGGGGCGTGGCCGGAAGCGCCACAGAGTGGGTTCCCTCGGCCAGCGTCACCTCCGGCGTCGGGTCCCGGGTCACTCCGAAGGGCTCACACAGCCGGGCCGTCACCGGACGGAGCTCGACGAGGGCACGCAGGTCGGCGTCGACCTCGGTGCGATAGAGCCGGCCGTCGACGAACACGTTCGGTCCGCGGCCGCAGGGCAGCCGCACCGGACGGTCGACCGCCAGGCCCGCGCCCGGACTCTCGCCGTTGACCTCCACCTCGAGGACCCCGATCGGCAGGGCGGTGGTCCGGTCCGTGGCGGGATCGTAGGCGAGGGTCCGGATCGGATCGTGCAGCCGCAGCGTCAGGTGCGTCGTCCGCAGTCGGGGCAGGTCTTCGAGCGTCCCGTCGGGACCGACGGCCACGTCGTAGCGACCGTCGTCCGCGACGACCACCACGCGGCCGGCGCCCGACGCGGCGAACCCGAAGGCGTGCACGAGACGGAGGCTCCGCACCGTCGTCGGACGCGGCCAGTCGAGCTGAAGCGTCGGCCTGGGATCGACCGGGTCGGCGATCCAGCCGGTCGACAGATTCCCGTCGACGGCGGCGAGGGGTCCGCCGCGCGGATCGGCGACGCCGCTCGACGAGGTGGTGAAGTCGACATCGAGTCCGGCGAGCCGCCCGAGCAGCCGGTCGAGAGTGCGCCCCGGCGCCGGCGCGAGTCGAGTCGTGAGGTCGTACACGCCCGTCTCCGGGATCGCCACCTCGCGGATCAGTCCGGTGTCCTCCTCGCCGCTTCGAACCAGCGCCGGGTCGCACACGATGCGAGGCGCATCGACGCAGCCCGTCCGATGCCCGGTCGGTGCGCTGAGGACGATCGCGGCCGGTCGCTGGGCCGGCGCGAGGACGTCGGGAGTACGTACGGTCCGGGTCGGCGTGATGCCGGGTAGCTCGAGCTCGGCGACGCCCATCGGGCCGTCGGCTCCCGCCTCGGGCCGCAGCTGGACGGTCAGCGAACCGGTCGGCCGCGGCTCCAGGTCCACGGGCACCCGGCGCCGGGAGTCCACCGCGACCTCGTACGACGCCTGATCGGTCCGTACGACGACATCGGCCGGCTCCGAGCCGCGTGGCAGCACCACGTCGACGATGTCGAGGGCCGTGGGCTCGTCGAAGTCGACCCGGAGCCACTGAGTCGAGCCCGTCGTCCCGGCATCGGCCAGCCAGGCGGTGTCGTCGCGCCCGTCGAACACGGCGGACGGCTGCAGCGCCGGTCGGCTGCCGCCCCACGCTCCGGCGTCGGACGCCGACGACGAGACGACGACGTCGCGTACTCCGATCCAGTCGGCGACCGTCTCGTACCGCTCGTCGCCGGTCAGCGCGTAGTCGTGCGCCGGCTGGTCCAGCCGCAGCGGATCGGTCCGGGTCAGGGTCTGCGAGACGTTGTCGAGACTCGCGCCGAAGTTGACCTCCCGCCGCCGCAGGCCGTCGGTCAGGACGGTCGGCAGCGCCGTACTCCAGGTCGGTCCGTTGGCCGCGAGCACGGTCGGTCCGTCGGGGAGCTGGCCGGCGTCGGACAGGTCGAGCAGGGACTCCGGGCCGCCGACGACGGTGGTGACGTCGCTCAGCGGCACGAGGGAGACCGGATCCGGCGGGTCGTCGATCGCCCAGATCTCGACCGCGGGGTACGGGGGCTGGAGTCCGTTGTCGACGAGGAGATCGGTCTCCTGCCCCGGGTCGAGACGAGGACCGAAGGTGGCCACCCGGGTGAAGCCGGGCGACTGTTCGAGGACCTGATGAACGAGCACCGGCCGTGGCGCGCCCAGGCTGGCCCAGTCGAGGTCGTTGCGGACGACGACATAGCCGATGCCGGCTCGCTCGAGGTAGGCCGACAGCCCGTCGGACGGCTGTCCCGCTTCGAACCGATGCTCGACCTCGTCGAGGAGCCGGATGTGACCGGCCGGCACGAGGGGGATCGCGTTGCGCACGTCCCACGGCGCCTCGGTCGTCGCCTGCAGCGGCTCGTCGTTGGTCGAGCCCCAGTAGTAGACGCCGAACCGGGACCCCGGAGCGAGGAGCGCGCGACCGTCCGCATGCTCGTCCAGCCACTGGCCGGTCTGTTGCCAGTACGGCGCGACGGACTCGTACGTGCCCTCGGGCGCGACCCGGCCCGCGATCGCCGGTCCGGCCGCGCCGATCACCGCCAGGCAGGTCATCCCGACCATCGCCCAGGCGGTCGTCCGCGTCGCGTCGTCCCGTACGCGGCTGAGAACCACGGCCAGCAGATGGGCCAGACCGAGCACCAAGGGCAACCGGATCAGCGGGTCGAACTTGTGGATGTTGCGCAGCGGCGCGAGCACCCCGTCGAGCGCGTCCTGCTCGGCGCCGGTGAACCAGGCCGTGCCCGGTCCGTCGTGGCCGAAGGTCAGCGCCACGGCCCCCACCAGGAGCATCGAGAGCAGCCAGGCCCGCTCGGGCAGCCGGCGCAGGGTGAGCCCGGCCAGCCCGACCGCGGCCACGACGACGGTGTCAAGGATCAGCACCGGCTCCGTGACCAGGTCGCGGCCGGCCTCCCACGGCGAGCCGAGACCGGGACCCAGGTAGGCGACCCAGTGCGAGGTGCCGCGGACCACCTCGGCGAGCGACGTCGGGCTCGTCGTGACGGCGGCGCTCTCGATGTAGTCCAGGAACGGCGGGCTGTACGTCCCCAGGAGCAGCAGCGGCACGACCCACCAGGCGGTCGCGACGAGCACCGACGCCACCCACCAGACCGCCAGGCGCACCGATCGCTTCGCGCGCTCGCGGGTCACGAGGTAGAGCGCCGCCGGTGCGACCGCGGTCAGGACCAGCGCCGCGTTGATGCCGCCCATCGCCGCGACGACGAGTCCGGACAGCATCGCCCGGCGACGGTACGACCCGCCGGCGGCGCCGATCACCAGCGGAAGAACGACCCAGGGCGCGAGCGCCATCGGCCAGGCCTCCGCCGAGACCGGGCCGAGCGTCGAGAGGATGCGCGGCGACAGCGCGTACGCCACCGCCGCGATCAGCTGCGTCGTCGGCGAGCCGATGCCGAGTCGCCGGGCCAGTGCGTACATGCCGGTGAAGGCGACGCACAGCACGAGCGCCCACCACAGCCGCTGCACGACCCAGTCCGGCAGGCCGATCGCGTCGCCGGCGAGGAAGAACGGCCCCATCGGGAACAGATAGCCGTAGGCCTGGTTCTGCAACTGCCCGCCGAACCCGGACGGGTCCCACAGGTCCATCGAGCGAGCCAGGAACCCGAGCGGGTTCTCGGTCAGGTCGAGCTTGGTGTCCGGCGCGATCCGGCCGGGATCCTGGACGAAAGCAAGCCCGATGAGCGCGGCGCAGATCACCAGCTGCGGGACACGCGACCGAAGTGCGGCCGGCCGGCTCACCGAATCTCCAGGACGAGTACGTAGTTCCAGCACGCGACCTCGCGGACGCCGGGCACCGCCGCCACCCACTGGGCCCAGCGCGGGTGATAGCGCGGCAGGGCATTGACCAGCCGGATGCGGTCGTCGGCCTCGGCGGCGCGTGCCCATCGGAGCATCCGGCCCGCCGACACGGGGAAGAGGGTGCGCCCGTACTCGTTCTTGGGTGCCCTCCCCTCCCGCCGGACGAAACGCCGCGCCGCATAGCGACCGCCGAGGTAGTGCCACGGTGAGGTCTCGTGCCCGCCCCAGGGTGAGAGCCAGGTCGTCCACGACAGGAACACCACGCCGCCCGGCCGGGTCACCCGGATCATCTCGTCGGCCATCCGCTCCGGTTGCGAGACGTGCTCGAGCACGTTGCTGGAGTAGCAGACATCGACGACGTCGTCGCGGATCGGCAGGGCAAGGCCGCTCCCGAGGATCGTGCCCGGACCCGGGCGACCCGCCGCGCTGAGCTCGCCGAGATCGGCGTCGACCGACACATAGGTCGCCCCGGCCTGCTGGAAGGCCGCGCCGAAGTAGCCCGGTCCCCCGCCGACGTCGAGCACCCGCTGACCGGCCAGCTCGGTCCAGGCCGACAACTGCCGCACCGAGTCCGACGCGAGCAGCGAGTAGAACCGTTCGGGATCGGTCTGTTCGGCGCGAAACGCGCGGAACAGGCCCCAAGCTCGCCGCATCGTCGCGTACGTCTGAGGCGCAGGTCGGCGCCTCGGTGGGGCGGGCACCCGGAGACGATAGCCGAGCCGCTCGGTCAGCTAGAC
>JALDXR010000310.1:0-5060 GCA_032154865.1 Nocardioidaceae bacterium | reverse complement strand
CGGCCCGGTGCTGGATCGCGCCGGAGATGCCGGCCGCGACGTAGAGCTGCGGCGACACGGTCTTGCCGGTCTGGCCGACCTGGTAGGAGTGCGGATACCAGCCGGAGTCGACGACCGCCCGCGACGCGCCGACAGCGGCGCCCAGTGAGTCGGCGAACGCCTCGATCGGGCCGAAGTCGCCGCCCGTACCCCGCCCGCCCGACACGACGATCGACGCCTCGGTCAGCTCGGGCCGGCCGGTGGCCTTGCGCTCCTTGCGTTCGACGATGCGGGCGGTCTTGGCGGCGTCGGAGATCGAAACCGTGATCGTCTCGACCGAGGCAGCTCCAGTGGCCTGCTCCGGCGTCACCGCGTTGGCCTTGACCGTGATGATCGGCGTGCCCTTCGTGACCGACGCCGTCACCGTGTGGTTGCCGGCGAAGACCGACTGGGTCGTCTGCGGCGCGCCGTCCGAGCCGGCGACGACGTCGACCGCGTCGGTGATCAGACCGGACTCGAGCTTGATCGCCAGCCGGCCGGCGATCTCCTTGCCGTCGGTGCTCGACGCGATCAGTACGGCAGCGGGTGAGACCGACCTGGCGAGCTGCGCCAGCGCCTCGGCCTTCGGAGCGACGAGGAAGTCACCGAAGGCCGGATCGTCAGCGACGTAGACCTTCTCGGCGCCGTAGCTCGCGAGACTGTCCTTGGCCTGCTCCGAGCCGGACCCGAGGAACACCGCGGACGGCTCACCGAGCCGGCGGGCCAGGGTCAACAGCTCGAAGGTCGGCTTGCGTACGGCGCCGTCCACGTGATCGACGAGGACCAGGATCTCACTCATAGGAACGCTCTCTCGCTCTCAGACGAACTTCTGGGCGGCGAGGAACTCGACGAGCTTGACCCCGCCCTCGCCCTCGTCGGGCACGATCTGGCCCTTCGTACGCGGTGGCCGCATCTGGGTCGCCGACACCGACGACCACGCGGCCGCCAGGCCGACCTGATCGGGAGCCACGTCGAGCTCGGCCAGCGTCCATGACTCGACCGGCTTCTTCTTCGCCGCCATGATCCCCTTGAACGACGGGTAGCGAGCCTCCGGAGTCTGGTCCGTCACGCTGACGACGGCCGGTGTCGACGCCTCGACGGTCTCGGTCGACACGTCGCCGTCGCGGCGGATTCGCACGGTCGAACCCTCGACGGCGAGCTCCGAACCGAGTGTCACCTGGGCGATGCCGAGCCGCTCGGCGAGCATCGCCGGGACCACGCCCATCTCGCCGTCGGTGGACGCCATGCCGCACAGCACGATGTCGTAGTCGAGCTTCTCGATCGCCTTGGCCAGCACGAGCGACGTCGCGATGGCGTCGGAGCCGTGGATCGCGTCGTCACTCACGTGCACGCCCTTGTCGGCGCCCATCTGCAGCGCCTTGCGGATGGCATCGGCGGCCTGCTCCGGCCCGACGCTCAGCACGGTCACCTCGGCGTCGTCGGCGGCTTCGGCGATCGTCAGGGCCTGCTCCACGGCGTACTCGTCGAGCTCCGACAGCAGCCCGTCCACGCCCGTACGGTCGACGGTGTGGTCGGAGTCGTCGAACGTCCGATCGGCCGCCGCGTCGGGCACATGCTTCACACAGACAACGATCTTCAAGGCAGTCGCTCCACATCTGGCCCCGCTCCGCCGACGGATGCCGCGGATCGGGCGCGTTGGACGCTGGCCAGGCTACCGAGTGGTAATCGGCTCTGGAACCGGGCGCGGGATGGGATCGGTCACGGCCCGACCCACGTAGCATCACGTACGTGACAGACGTCGACACGAGCGTGAAGGAATTCATCGACGTCTTGCCGAAGGTCGAGCTCCACGTACATCTGGTGGGATCGGCGTCGCCCCGGACCGTTCTGGAGTTGGCCAACCGGTACGACGACCACCGGCTGCCACGCACCGAGGCGGGACTGCGCGACTTCTACGAGTTTCGCGACTTCCCCCATTTCATCGAGGTCTACGAAGAGGTCAACGACGTCGTACGCGAACCCGAGGACGTGGCGGACCTCGTCGTGGGCGCGGCCCGGGACCTGGCGAGCCAGAACGTCAGGTACGTCGAGCTGACGGTGACGCCGTACTCCCACGTGCGAAGCACGGCGAACCGTCGCGGCATGTCGATGCGCGCGGTCACCGAGGCGCTCGACCTCGCGGTCACCAGAGCCGAGGCGCTCGGTGTCCAGGTCGCCTACATCTTCGACATCGACGGTCTGCTCGGCGAGGTCGCCGCCCGGGCGACGCTCCAGCATGCCCTGGAGCATCCGCCGAAGGCGCTCATCGGATTCGGCCTCGGCGGAATGGAAACGGCTCGGCCGGCGCATCGGGACGTGTTCCGCGAGGTGTTCGGCGCCGCCACCGCCGCCGGTCTGCACAGCGTGCCCCATGCCGGCGAGACCACCGGGCCCGAGTCGATCTGGGAGGCGCTCGACGGACTCGGCGCGGAACGCATCGGGCACGGCATCCGATGCCTCGACGACCCTCGTCTGGTCGATCGGCTGCGCTCCGAGCGGATTCCCCTCGAGGTCTGCCCGACCTCCAACCTGCGGACCCGCCAGGTCGATCGGCTCGCCGACCATCCCTTCCCCAAGCTGCTCGCCGAGGGCCTCGTCGTCACGCTGAACAGCGACGACCCGCCGATGTTCGGCACCACGCTGACCGGGGAGTTCCGGATCGCCGCCGGCGAGTTCGGCCTCGGCCCGACCGAGCTCGCCGACCTGTCCCGTACCGCCGTCCAGGCATCGTTCCTCGACGAGCCCGGCAAGCAGAAGATCCTCGCCGAGATCGACGGCTGACCGGGACCGGACGCTCAGGCCCGGCGCCGATCCCCGTAGAAGTCGCGGAGGTCGCCGACGACGAGGTCGGGCACCTCCATCGAGGCGAAGTGTCCGCCACGGTCGTATTCGGCCCAGTGCACGATGTTGGTGTTGTCCCGCTCGGCGAACGGGCGGATCGACTTGAAGTCGTCGGCGAACATCGCGAGTCCGATCGGACCGTCGTTGACCACCGGCTCGGCGCCCGACCGGGCAGTCTCGTAGTGGTAGCGCGCTGCCGACGCCGAAGTGTTGGTGAGCCAGTAGAGCGACACCTGGGTCAGCACGTGCTCCCACGAGACCAGGCTGGTGCCGTTGCCGAAGTTCTCGAACAGCTCGTTGTAGGCCAGCTGACCGACCGGCGAGTCGGACAGGGCGGCCGCGACGGTCTGCGGGCGCGACCCGTTCATCGTGTTGTAGCCACCGACGGTCTGGAACCAGCCGAGGAACTCCAGCGCCGCATGGTCCTTCTCGCTGAGCTTGGCGAACTCCGCCGGATCACCGGAGGGGAACGAGAACAACTGCAGGACGTGCGCGCCGAGGAATCCCTCGGAGTTGCGGATCGCGAGCTCGCGGGACACGATCGCGCCGGCGTCACTGCCATGCGCACCGTAGGAGTCGTAGCCCAGGCGGCGCATCAGCGCGTCGAAGGCGTCCGCGACGCGGGTCCAGTCCCAACGGCCGACGACCGGCGTGCTGAAGCCGAAACCGGGGATCGAGGGAATCACGACGTGGAAGGCGTCTTCGGCCCGACCGCCGTGGGCGACCGGGTCGGTGAGCGGCTCGATCATGTCGAGGAAGTCGGCGAACGAGCCCGGGTACGTGTGGGTGAGCAGCAGCGGCGTCGCGTCGGACTCGGCCGACCGTACATGGATGAAGTGGATCGTCTGGCCGTCGATCTCGGTCCGGAAATGGGGGTACTGGTTCATCCGGTCCTCTTGGGCTCGCCAGTCGAAGTCGTCGCGCCAGTGGGCGACCATCTCCTGGAGATAGCCGACCGGAGTCCCGAAGTCCCAGCTGTCGTCCGGGGCCGGGGCCGGGAAGCGAGTACGAGCGAGACGCTGGTGCAGGTCGTCGAGGGCTGCTTGCGGGATCTCTACGCGGAAGGGTCGGATCTCGGTGCCGGCCGGGCCGGTCTGCGATGTCGTCATGGAACAACCGTAGAAGCGAATCAGGAACGAATCGTTCCGGATTATTGAGAGACTTTCCCTATGCGTGACACTTCCGCCCGCCTGCTCGCCCTGCTGGCTCTCCTCCAATCGCGGCCGGAGTGGACCGGCGCCGAGCTGGCCGACCGCCTCGACGTCACCGACCGGACCGTCCGCAACGACGTCACGCGACTGCGCGAGCTCGGCTACCCGGTCGATGCCAGTCGCGGCCGGGCCGGTCGATACCGGCTCGGCGTGGGAGCCAAGCTGCCACCGCTGCTGCTCGACGACGACGAAGCGGTGGCGGTGGCGGTCGGACTGCGAGCCGCGACGGGCATCAGCGGGATCGAGGAGACCAGTGCTCGCGCCCTCGCCAAGCTCGAGCAGGTGCTGCCGCACCGACTGCAGCGGTCGGTGAACGCGATCCGGGATGCGACCGCGCGTGGGCCGGACAACACCGCGAGCAACGTCGAGGACCCCGAGGTCGACGCCGGGTTGCTGACCGCCGTGGCTGCGGCGGTGCGTGACCGCGAGGAGATCCGGTTCTTCTACAACGGCGATCCGATGCTCGTCGAGCCGTACCGGCTGGTCAGTTGGCAGCGACGCTGGTTCGTCGTCGGACGCGACCCGGCGACGGGCACCTGGGCGCCGTACCGGCTGGACTGGATGGAGCTGCGCATCCCCGGTGGCAAGCGGTTTCGGCCGACGCCGTTGGCCGGCGGCGACTACACCGCGTTCGTCCTGCGCGAGGTCGCCTTCGGCGGGTGGAACGTCCACGCGCGCATCACCGTCGACGCGTCGGCCGACGAGGTGCTCGCCCGGATCAACCCCACCGTTGGCGTGGTGGAGAGCATCGACGACGACAGCTGCGTCCTCGTGACCGGAGCCGACAGCATCGAGATCGTCGCCGTCTACATCGGCATGCTCGGGCTCGACTTCCACGTCGACGATCCGCCGGAGCTCGTCCGGCATCTCGAGACGCTGGGTCGGCGGTATCTCCGATCGGTGAGCTGAGACCCGCTCGGGTTTCGACGGCAACGCTGGCGGTGCCTGGGACCCTTCGGGCAGGGTGGAGCCGTGGACACGGGTGGGTGG
>JALDXR010000309.1:0-5091 GCA_032154865.1 Nocardioidaceae bacterium | reverse complement strand
CCGACGACGCCGAAGGCGCGGTCGATCCCGAGCTCGACGAGGGTCCGTCCGACGGCGGTGGCGACGTCCAAGGGCCGGTCTCCGCGTCAGCGTTCGACGAGGGCGAGGACCCGGGCCGGACTGCCGGAGCCGCTGACGATCCGCAGCGGACTCGCGATGATCACGGCACCGGTCGGCGGTAGCTGGGCCAGGTTCTGCAGCTGGGTCAGGCCGTACTTGCCGGCGCCGTGCATCATCGAGTGGCACGGGAACATCGGCTCGAAGCTGTGGGCCTTGCCGGCGTCGGTGCCGACGGTCTCGACGCCGAGGCCGATCACCGGCGACTCCTCGGCGAGCCACTGGGCGCAGCTCGGCGACAGGCCCGGCGTGTGCGGTCCTTCGTCGTCGGCGTTGAGGAACTCCTCCTGCGAGTGCGATCGGTCGTCCCAGCCGGTGCGATAGAACAGCCAGCCGCCCTCGGGCAGCGGTTCGTGCTCGCGCTCCCAGGCGGTGATGTGGTCGACCTCGAGGAGGAAGTCCGGATCGTCGGCGACCACATGCGAGAAGTCGATCACGGCGGCCGGCGCGATCAGGTTGGCCGCGGGGACCGACGCGACGTCGTCGCCATCCTGGCCGGTGACCCAGTGGTTCGGCGCGTCGAAGTGGGTGCCGGTGTGCTCCCCGCTACGGAAGTTGTTCCAGTACCACGCCGGTCCGCGGTCGTCGTACCGGCTGATCTCCTCCAGCTCGAACCCGGCGGTCTGGCCGAACTCCGGTGGCAGCTGGATCTTCGGTGTGTCGGAGGCCAGCGGAGCGGTCAAGTCGATGACCTCGACCGACCCCGAGGACAAGGCGGACGTGAGTGCTGACAGGGTCGACATCGCTGCTCCCAACGCTCGATGTACGGATCGTACGGCGTCACCCACCAAAGTTGTCAGCTCTATGTCACGCCATGGCGTGACTGGCGGCTGACAACGTCGCGGCTACAGCGCGGGCGGCCCGGCCTCGATGCGCCGGAGGACCGGGTCGCGGCGGTAGAGGTCGTCGCTGCCTTGGACCTGGCGCTCGTCCCACCAAGTCGCGCCGGCGTCGGCCAGCGGCGCGATCAGGTCCCGCGCCTTCGCCGAGTCATCGGGGGTCGCGCCGCCGAGCACGAGGTCGTACGGGCGGTCCGGCTGGTCCGTCCGGAGCCCACGGATGTAGTCGACCAGATCCCGGACCTGGTCGAGCGGCGGGACCTGCCCGTGCCGGGCGTCGACGAACAGCGGCACGGCACCGTCCCAGCGCGCGGCGCGACGCATCGGCCGGCGGCGCGGCCAGAATCCGCCGATCCAGACCGGCGGCCGGGGACGCTGCACCGTGGCCGGGAGGAGTGTGACGTCGCGTACCTGGTAGTGCTGCCCGTCGTGGTTCACCGACTCGCCCGACCAGTACCGCTGCAGGAGATCGAGGCCCTCGTCGAGACGCTCGGCGAGTACGGCCGGATCGGTGGTCTCGCCGAAGCTCCCGTACTCGTCGTCGACCGGCCCGCCGAGACCGGCCGCGAAGATCACCCGGCCACCGCTGATGGCGTCCAGCGTGCTCACCTGACGAGCGAGCTGCTCCGGCCGGCGGCGGGCGACCGGGGTGAGGAGCGTGCCGAGGCGGATCCGCGTCGTGGCCAGGGCCGCCGCGGTCAGCAGCATCCACGGATCGCCGAACGGCTGGCCGTGGCGTTTGACCTTGTCGTGCACGACGTGGTCCCAGATGAACAGGGCGTCCCAGCCGGCCTGCTCAGCCGTGGTCGCGACAGTCGCCACGGTCCGGGCGTCGGCGAAGTCGCCGAAGTTCGGGATGTTGATGGAGAACCGCACCCTGCGCATCATCGCGCGATCAGCGACGTGGGCGCCAGCGCTGGTGCCGGATGCCGGGATCGCCCTCGCGGACGAGCTGCAGTCGCGGCCGGGGACCCTCGACGCGGCCGGTCTGCGGCTTGCGCCGGCCGGCCCGCCACGGCATCGGCCAGCGGGCACCGGGCCCGTCGTAGTCCTGCTCGACCGCCGCGTGCAGGGTCCAGCTCGGGTCGTAGAGATGCGCCCGGCCGAGAGCGCACAGATCGGCTCGCCCGGCCAGGATGATCGAGTTCACGTCGTCGTACGACGAGATCACGCCGACCGCGATGGTCGCGATGCCGGTCCGATTGCGGATCGCGTCCGCGAACGGCGTCTGGAACGACCGGCCGAACGCCGGCTGCTCGTCAGGTGTCACCTGCCCGGACGACACGTCGATCGCATCGGCCCCGGCGGCGGCGAACGCCTCGGCGATCTCGACCGCGTCGTCGACCTCGATGCCGCCCTCGACCCAGTCGGTGGCGGAGATGCGTACGGTCATCGGCCGGTCGTCCGGCCACACCTCGCGCATCGCGCCGAACACCTCGAGCGGGAACCGCAGCCGATTGGCCAGCGAGCCGCCGTACGCATCGGTTCGCTGGTTCGACACCGGCGAGATGAAGCTCGACAGCAGGTACCCGTGGGCGCAGTGCAGCTCGAGCAGGTCGAAGCCGGCGTCGATGCCCCGGCGCGTGGCGTCGACGAACTGGCGCCGGATCTGCGCCATGTCGTCCAGGGTGAGCTGGCGAGGGATCTGATTGACGCCGGCGCGGTACGGCAGCGGCGACGGCGCAACGACGGGCCAGTTGCCGGCCGGAAGCGGTTCGTCCATGCCCTCCCACATCAGCTTGGTCGAGCCTTTGCGGCCGGAGTGACCGAGCTGCAGTCCGATCTTCGTGTCGGTCTCGCGATGCACGAAGTCGACGATCCGCTCGAACGCCTCGCCCTGCTCGTCGGTCCACAGGCCGCAGCAGCCGGGGGAGATCCGGCCGTCGCGCGACACGCAGACCATCTCAGTCATGACGAGTCCGGCACCGCCGAGCGCCTTGCCCGTCAGGTGGGTGAAGTGGAAGTCGTTGGGCATCCCGTCGTCCGCGACGTACATGTCCATCGGCGACACGACGACCCGGTTGACCAGCTCCAGGCCACGCAACCGCAACGGCTGGAACATCGGCGGCCGGACCTCACCGTCGCCGTGCCCCCGGCGCTTCTCGTGGTCGGCGAACCAGAGGTCGGCTCGGTCGACGAACTCGGGATCGCGCAGCCGGAGATTGTCGTACGTGACGCGGCGGCTCCGGGTCATGATGTTGATCGCGAACTGCATCGGCTCCTGGTGGATGTACTGCCCGAGGTTCTCGAACCACTCGAGGCTGGCCTGGGCCGCCCGCTGGGTTGAGAGGACAACGGGGCGTCGTTCCGCTTCGTACGCCTCGAGTGCGGTCGGGATGCCGTCGTGCTCGTGGATGCAGGCCGCGAGCGCCAGTGCGTCCTCCATCGCGAGCTTGGTGCCGGAGCCGATCGAGAAGTGCGCGGTATGCGCGGCGTCGCCGAGCAGGATCACGTTGCCGTGGCTCCAGCGCTCGTTGCGTACGGTGGTGAAGCTGATCCACTGGGAGTTGTTGGCGTGGACCCGATGGCCGTCGAGGATGTCGCCGAAAAGCTCGCGGACGCGCGCGATCGAGACGTCGTCCGACTCCCCGGCCTTGAGAGCGGCCGTGCGTTGTGTTTCACCGAAACCGGCTGCTTCGTAGACGTCGTCGTGCATCTCGATGATGAACGTGCTGCCGCCGGCGTCGTACGGATAGCCGTGGATCTGCATCACGCCGTACGGCGTCTCGCGGATGTAGAACTTGAACGCGTCGAACACGAGATCGGTGCCGAGCCACATGTAGCGGCAGCGGCGCCGATCGAGGGTCGGGCCGAAGGTGTCGGCGTAGCGTCCCCGCGCGGCCGAGTTGGCGCCGTCGGACGCGACGACCAGGTCGTGCGTCGCCGCCAGCTCCTCGACATCCGGAGCCTCGGTCCGGAAGTGGACCGTGACACCGAGCTCGCGGCAGCGGGCCTGCAGGATCTCGAGCAGCCGGCGACGGCTCATCGCGGCGAACGCGTGGCCGCCGCTACTGAGGACCTCGCCCTTGACGTGGACGTCGATGTCGTCCCAGCGGGCGAACTCCCCTTCCATCGCGGCGTGGACGGCCGGGTCGGCGTGCTCGATCCCGCCCAGCGTCTCGTCCGAGAACACGACGCCGAACCCGAAGGTGTCGTCGGCGGCGTTGCGTTCCCAGACCGTGATGTCGTGGTGTGGGCCGAGTTGCCTGGCCAGTGCCGCGAAGTAGAGTCCGCCCGGGCCGCCGCCGATCACTGCGATCCGCACGTACTCGACGGTATGCTGCGTTGGCGACGACCGTCAATCACACGCAAGGAGGCGTGACGATGAGCCCGTTCCGCGGCTCGGTCCCGTTCACCGAGGACTGGCGGCACTTCCGGCTCGAGCGGGCCGACGGCGTCGCCACTGTCACGTTCACCCGGCCCGACAAGCTCAACGCCCTGACCTTCGACGTGTACGCCGACCTGCGTGATCTGGTCGCGGAGCTACCGCATCGCGACGACACCCGCGTGCTGGTCCTCAAGGGCGAGGGTCGCGCCTTCTGCTCCGGCGGCGACGTCGACGAGATCATCGGGGCGACGTTGGAGATGCGCCCGGACGAGCTGTTGTCGTTCACCCGGATGACCGGGGACGTCGTCCGGGCGATGCGCGAGTCGCCAGTGCCGATCGTGGCGGCGATCCACGGCACGGCTGCCGGCGCCGGCTCGGTCATCGCGTTGGCCAGCGACTTCCGCATCGTCACCCGAAGCGCCAAGTTCGCCTTCCTCTTCACCAAGGTCGGCCTCGCCGGCGGCGACATGGGAGCGGCCTACCTGCTGCCCCGGCTGGTCGGCCTCGGCCGGGCCACCGAGTTGCTCATGCTCGGCGACTCGATCGACGCCGAACGCGCCGACCGGATCGGGCTCGTGACCCAGCTCGTCGACGACGGCGACCTCGACGCGGCGACCGACGCACTGGCCACCCGGCTCGCCGAGGGGCCGGCCCAGGCGTTCTCCCAGACCAAGGCTTTGCTCACTCGGGAGCTCGACATGAGCCTGGCCGCCGGCGTCGAGCTCGAGGCGGTCACGCAGGCGCTGCTCATGAAGGGCGACGACTATCGCGAGTTCCATGCCGCGTTCACCGGCAAGCGGCCGCCGC
>JALDXR010000308.1:0-5097 GCA_032154865.1 Nocardioidaceae bacterium | reverse complement strand
GCGATGGTGCGTGGCGAGAGCAGTCGCCGCAGCTGGTCGCCCACGGCGTACTCACGCGCCGAGCGGCCGGAGAATCGACCGCGCGATGATGTGGCGCTGGATCTCGCTGGTGCCGTCCCAGATCCGTTCGACCCGGGCGTCACGCCAGAATCGCTCGATCGGCAGCTCGTCCATCAGGCCCATGCCGCCGTAGATCTGCACCGCCTGGTCGGTGATCCGACCGAGC
Organism: Nocardioidaceae bacterium; assembly: GCA_032154865.1. GTDB lineage: Bacteria > Actinomycetota > Actinomycetes > Propionibacteriales > Nocardioidaceae > DATFRX01. The sequence continues at coordinate 4,871 of JALDXR010000308.1, read as the reverse complement.
ACCTCGGACGCGAAGACCTTGGCCATCGCTGCGTCCTGGTCGGTCATCGTCCCCTGGTCGAGTTTCCAGGCTGCCCGAAGCGTGAGCAGCTCGGCGGCCTCGAGGTCCGTGGCCATGTCGGCGAGCGGGAATGCGACTCCCTGGAACCGACCGATCGGCTGTCCGAACTGCTCACGCGCGGCCGCCCACTCAGCGGTCATCTCGAGGACGCGGCGGGCCCGCCCGACGCTGCAGGCGGCGACCGTGAGTCGACTCGGGCCGAGCCACTCCGACATGAGGGCGAAACCCTCGCCCTCCTTGCCGAGTCGATTCGACGCGGGGACCCGACAGCGATCGAACGACAGCTCGCTGTGGTGGTAGCCGCGGTGAGAGACGCTTGACGAGCCGCGCCGCACGGTGAGACCCGGAGTGTCGAAATCGACGAGGAAGCAGGTGATGGGCTTCTTCGTCTCGTGCGCGGTCTCCTCGGTGCCGGTGACGGCGAACAGGATCACGAAATCCGACTTGTCGGCGTTGCTGATGAAATGCTTGGCACCGTCGATGATGTAGTCGTCGCCGTCACGCACGGCTCGGGTGGTCATCGCGCGGACGTCGGAGCCGGCGCCGGGCTCCGTCATCGCCAGGCAGTCGTGACGCTCGCCCCGGATCGCCGGCAGCAGGTAGCGATCGCGCTGTTCGCCGGTGCACGCCTGCAAGATGTTGCTGGGTCTCGCGACCAGCCACTGAAGCGCATAGCTCGCCCGGCCGAGCTCCCGCTCGACGAGGGTCATCCCGACCGCGTCCAGTCCCCCACCGCCGAGCTCCGCCGGCATGTTCGGCGCATAGAGCCCGGCCTTCAGCGCCGTGGCACGGATCTTCTCGACAAGCTCGGGCGGCACGTCGCCGAGTCGGTCCACTTCGTCCTCATGCGGGTAGAGCTCCCGGGTGACGAAGGCGCGCACCGTCTCGACAATCGCTCGCTGCTCGTCGTCGAGCCCGAAGTCCATCGTGCCTCCTAGTGACGTTCGATGCCCATGGGTCTGCCGACCACGTCCGGCCTGGGGAGTGCGGCGTGGGCCTTCTGGATCGCGTCGAGCCGCTCGGCGAGCAAAGCGGGAAGGTCGGCCGATCGGCCGGCCTGGATGTCGACGTGGACGAGCATCTGCTCGGCCGTCGCGAGGAGGGCCCCGGAGTCGCCGTGCCTCATCTCGTGGAAGATGTGCACCCGCTTGTGGTCGTGATCGAGCAGCTGCAACGACAGCGCGAGGGGCTCGCCCTCCGCCACCTCGCGGCGATGGTGCAGGTGCGTTTCGACGGTATAGAGCGACTGACCAGCCGCCCGGTAGTCCTCGTCGATGCCGATGAAGCGGAAGAACCCGTCTGCATTGTCGCCGAACACGAGCAGGTAGCACGACTCGCTCATGTGCCCGTTGTAGTCGACCCAGGCAGGTTTGACCGACGTGTTATGCAGCCGCAAGGGAGCCTCGATGGCGGCCGCGTCGTCCCACGAGTGGTGACCGCTGCCTTCGTACGGTGTGACGACTCGATCGCCCATCAGACGCTCCCACCGCGCAATCGGTGCTTGTCCAGCAGGAGCAGGAGGTCGACGAGGAACGCGTCGCGACGCTGCTCCAGCTGATACACAGTCTCCCCGTCGGCGACGTCGACCGCGCCGGCGACCACCTCGTCACGAAGCTCCTCGGTCAACGGCGGCGCATCCAGTCGGGTCCACGGTTCGAGCAGGGCCGGAGCGAAGTGGTCCAGCATGTGTGCCATCCCGTCGGGGCCGCCAGCCAGATGGAACGTCAGGATCGGCCCCATCAGCGCCCAGCGCAGGCCAGGTCCATGGACGATCGAGTCGTCGATCTGCTGCGCCGTCGCCTGGCCGGAGTCGATCATGTGCAGCGCCTCGCGCCACAGCGCCTCCTGCAAGCGGTTACCCACGAAGCCGGGGACCTCGTGCTCCATCGTCAAGCAGGACTTCCCAGCCGCCCCATAGAAGGACTCGGCCCAGGCAACCGTCTCGGGGTCGGTCTTGACGCCCCCGACGATCTCGACGAGCGGGATGAGGTACGGCGGATTGAACGGGTGGCCGACGACGAAGCGACCCGGGGTCGAGCACTCGACTGCCATCTCGCTCATGCCGAATCCGGATGTGCTCGACGCGACCACAACTCCCGGTGCGGCCAAGCGGTCGATCGCGGCCAGCAGTTCGATCTTCGAGTCGAGCACCTCGGGAGAGGACTCCTGGACGAAGTCGGCCTCCGCAAGCGCGGCTTCGAGACTGTCCGCGAAGTGCAGTCGCGACCGGCTGGCGCCCTCGCGCAGTCCAAGCCGCTCGAGTGACGGCCAGGCCCGGTCGAGCAGGTCCGACAGCCTGCGTTCGGCGTCCGGCCCGGGGTCCCACGCGACGACGTCGAAGCCGATGCGGAGGAAATGAGCGGCCCAGCCGCCGCCGATGACACCGACCCCTACGACGGCAACTGTGCGCACAGCGTCCGGCGTGGGGCGACCCTCGGGTCTCACCAGCCGACCTGGTCGAGCCCCTTGAGGCCGAGGATCTCCCGTGCCTCGTCGGGGGTGGCGGTCTCGAGCGAGAGCTCGGTCAGGATCCGCTTGATCTTCGCGACCTGGTCGGCGTTGGACTCTGCGAGCTCTCCCTTGCCGATGTAAAGGCCGTCCTCGAGGCCCACCCGCACGTGGGAACCCATCACCGCCGCGGCCGTGATCATGTTGAACTGGTGCCGTCCGGCGCCGAGCACCGACCACTCGAAGGAGTCGCCGAGGAGACGGTCCGCCGTCGACTTCATGTGGGCGAGGTGCTCGACCTCGGCGCCGATGCCGCCCATCACGCCCATGATCGTCTGGAGAAAGATCGGTGGCTCCACAAGCCCCGCATCGAGGTAGTAGGCCAGGGTGTAGAGGTGGCCGACGTCGTAGGCCTCGTATTCGAACCGGGCACCCGTTTGCGGCCGGACGTCCTTCAGAATGAGCTCGATGTCGGCGAACGTGCTCACGAACGGCTCGCTTCGGGTGCTTTCCAGGTACGGCTTCTCCCAGTCGAACTTCCAGCGACCGGCGTACTTCGGGATCATCGGGAAGCTTCCGTAGTTGAACGAGCCGAGGTTGAGCGTGCACAGCTCCGGCCTGGTCTCGTAGATGACGCGCAACCGGTCCGCCACGGACATGCCGGTGCCACCACCGCTGGTGATCGACACGACGGCGTCAGTCGAGTGCTTGATCCCCTTGAGGTACTCCAGGAACACCGCCGGATCCGCCGTGGGGCGGCCGTCCTTCGCATCTCGGGCATGAAGGTGGATGATCGCGGCGCCGGCCCCGACGGCGGCGGCGGACTGGGTGACCACATCTTCGACGGTGTAGGGGATGCTCGCCGACATCGTCGGCGTGAATCCTGATCCGGTGACTGCGCAGGTGATGATGACCTTGGGTGTAGATGGCATGGGAGCTCCCGCAGATCAGCTGATGTCGCTTCGTGCCACGGATCTCCATCATGTGAGCAGCCGTCGCATCATGTGAAACGGTTCCCCGCCGGGCAGGCGTTTGTCAAGAGGACCCTGGTCGGTGGGGTGCCCGACAGTCGGCGAGGCGCCTCGTCATCCGCTGACGACGGCGCCGATCTCGTCGGCGGCCTCGACCGCAATGGGTCCGAGCTCGGCGAAGCGCGTGACGGGCACTCGGCTCACCGGACCCCAGATGCTGAACACCGCCAGCGGCCGCGGGTCTGCCGTGTTCGGCACCGGTGCGGAGACGCCGTACAACGTCGCTTCGAACTCTCCCGCACACTCGGCGTAGCCCCGGGCGCGGATCTTGGTCAGTTCCGCCAGCAGTAGCTCTGGGTCCGTCACGGTGGTGTCGGTGTAGCCCGGCAGAGGCTGCTCGAGCATTCCGATCGCCTCTTTCTGGGGCAGCCAGGCGAGAAATGCCTTCCCCGTCGAGGTGGCGTGCAAAGGGACTTCGCGGGCGAGCCAGCTGACGGCCAGGACCGACTGAGGGGCAGCCTCGCCCACATACGTCACGCCATGCAGCCCGGCGATCGCGAGAGCGGCGGTCTCGCCGGTCTGCTCCGACACCCGTTCAAGGACGGGACGCGTTCTCCGCACCAGACCGTCGTAGCCGGCAGCGGCCGACATCCTGATGAGCGCCAGGCCGACCTTGTAGCGGTTCGTGCTCGGATCTCGCTCCACCATCCCGTGGACCTCCAGCGTGCCGAGCAGCCGCCAGGCCGTGGCCCGGTTGATGTCGCAACGGGCGGCCAGGACGGCTGCGGTCTCTCCGCGCGGAGATGCGGCCGCTACGGCGTCAAGGAGCCTCAGCGCACGGTCGACCGACTGGACCCGGCCGGTCTGAGCGCGGACTGGGGTCACACCGTCGCCGTCCGGGGAGGGGCCCATGGGCACCATCGTGGCACGAGGTGGGCGTTCCCGATCTTGTGTGCACTTACGCCCGGCTGCTGCGCGGGGGCCTCGCGCCGGCGCGGGCCAGTTGCTCACGCGCGTCGACGTCAGTGCGTTCGAGATCAACCACGGCACGAGCGAGCAAGAACTGATCGTCGAGGATCGAGGCGAGCAGCGTGCGCGCCTCGGCATCGTCGCCGCCGTACTCGGCCACCATCTCGGTCGCCTCGCGCAGGAACGTCCGCCACTGGTCGGCGTCGCCCTCGAGGATCAGCGTCTCGATGCGATAGCGCAGGTCGCGCTCGACGTCGTCCGGCGAGCCTCCCCTGCCGGCCGCGAGGCGAGCCAGCAGTGGCGGCACCAGCGCCTCGACCTCTGGAGGCAGGAAGAGCCAGGCGTCAGGATGAGGCGACACTGCGCTCCCCCGTGGCCGTCGCCTCGAGCTCGGCGATCCGCGGCAGCAGCTCGCGCAGCCGC
>JALDXR010000307.1:0-5113 GCA_032154865.1 Nocardioidaceae bacterium | reverse complement strand
GCTTGACGCGCTTCTTCATTCCCGAGTGGGACTTCATCTTCGGCATCGAGGTCTCAATTCGTTGTCTATGGAGGTCGGGTCGGAGCCGGGTGGCTCAGACGTCTACATCAAGGTTCTCTGAGCGTCTACGTGGCTTCGGGGTCCGCTCTTGCGGCGCTCGGTCGGCCTTCTCGGCGGCGCGCTCGGCGGCTCGCTCCTCCGCGACGCGCGCCTTCTCCGCCTTGACCTCGGCCCTCGCCTCGGACTTCTTCTTGTGCGGGGCCAGCACCATGATCATGTTGCGGCCGTCCTGTCGTGGCGCGGACTCGACGAAACCCAGCTCGTCGACGTCCTCGGACAGCCTCTGGAGCAGTCCGAACCCGAGTTCGGGACGGTGCTGCTCGCGGCCACGGAACATGATGGTGATCTTGACCTTGTCGCCTTGCCGGAGAAACCGCTCGACGTGGCCCTTCTTGGTGCCGTAGTCGTGCTGGTCGATCTTCGGACGCAACTTCATTTCTTTGATGACGGTGTTGGTCTGGTTGCGTCGCGATTCGCGTGCCTTCTGAGCGGCTTCGTACTTGTACTTGCCGTAGTCCATGAGCTTGCAGACCGGCGGACGGGCCGTCGGGGCGACCTCGACCAAGTCGAGATCGGACTCCTGGGCCAGTCGCAGAGCGTCCTCGATACGGACGATGCCGACCTGCTCGCCATTCGGACCGACGAGGCGTACCTCGGGAACGCGGATCCGGTCGTTGACGCGCAGCTCTGTGCTGATGGGTCCTCCTGATGTTCTGAAAGTATGGGCAACCCGACACGGAGGACCTCAGACATGAGACGAGGCTCCCGCACGACACGCGGAAGCCTCCGGTGGACGAGCTCCAAGCGCTCGTCCTCGCCGGCCAACGGCCGACGGACCGGGACCCGACGACCTCTCGGTCGGTGCGGGTGGGAGTGGTCTCCGCTTGCGTAGGTCGTCGAAAACACTACCAGCCGTTGCGCCATCAGGCACAATCTCGGGCGTAACGAGTCAACGACCTCGTCGGGGAGTACGGGGCCTTGCGGCCGGACCGTACGAATATGACAACAACCTGTGCCCGGCCCCCATTCCGTCCGGCTCTGAGGCACACTGGAATCGTGCCTGGACAAACCTCCGTGTGGTGGCTTCCGTGGGTCGTCGGCTTGTCGGCGATCGCGACCTGGTGGGCCCTGTCCGCCTGGCGTCGGGGCGAGCATGCCGCGGCTGCCCGGCGGTTCGGCTGGGCGATCGCGCCGTGGGCGGCCTGGCTGCTCGGTTTCTTCACCCTGGGATGGCGGATCGGCGAGGCCTTCGGCGACTGGGGGCAGCGCTTCGTGTTCAACCCGGCCGCCTGGCTCGGCTTCATCCTGGCCGGGGTCGCGGTCGTCCTGATCTGGGTCGGCTCCCGGTTCAGGGGCGACGCCGCGGACGAGATCGAGTCGCCGCGCAAGCGCCGGCGCTCCGTCGAGTCCGGCTCCTCGGGCAGCGACGAGTTCGCCGACATCGAGGCGATTCTCAAGAAGCGCGGCATCACCTAGGAATCGGGTGACCCCGGACGCTCTCGCGGCCGCCGTCGCGGCCAGCCCGGCTCGACTTGGGCGCACGCGCCTCGTCTGCGTCGACGGCCGCGCCGGGGCCGGCAAGACGACCCTCGCGGCGAAGCTGGCGGCGGCGTACGGCGACTCGGCCGCGATCGCGCATCTGGAGGACCTCTACGAGGGATGGGCCGGTCTGCCGACCGTGGCCGATCGGGTACGGGACGAGCTGCTGCCATCACTCGCGGCGGGCCGACCGGCGTCGATCCGCCGATGGGACTGGTTCGCCGATCGGCTCGGGGACCCGCTGACGGTCCCGGTCGCCGACGCGCTGATCCTCGAGGGCGTCGGCTCCTACTCCCGCTCCTACGACGAGTACGTCAGCCTCGTCGTGTGGGTCGACGCGCCGGACGACGTACGCAAGACCCGGGCCCTGGATCGAGACGGCGACGTCTTCGCGCCGTACTGGGACCAGTGGGCGGCCGACGAGGAGCGCGTCCTCGGCCGCGAAGGCACCCGCGAACGCGCCGACCTCGTCGTCGGCGTCTGACCGGTCACCTGCGGACCTAGGACGGTGGCTCGGAGCCGGTCGAGAGCCCGGTCGCCGAGACCAGCCGCCCGAGCTGGAACCCGGCCGCGAAACGCGTCCTGACCCCGAGGACCCGGCGCACGACTTCGATGTCGCTACGCACGGTGCGCACCGAGACGCCGAGTTTCCGAGCGATCTCGTCATCGTGGAGATCGGCGGTCAGCAAGGCGACGACCTCGCGCTGGCGCGGCGTCAGCCACGGACGGGGATCGTCGGACATCGCCGCGGCCGCGGGAACCGACGTGTCGAGCGCGGCCGAGAACAGCCCACGGGCGCCGTCGACGACGTCCTTGCGCGTGACGATGAGAGCAGTGCGGTCGTCGTCGATGCGCGGACCCTCGATGACGACCGCCCGTCGGTCGAAGATCCTGATCTGCACGGTCACGCTGGCGAATCGGGCGCACGACAGGATCGGGCTGGACGCCAGCACCTGGGCCGCATCACCCCACAGGCCGTCCGGGTTGTAGACGTCGAGGCGTTCGACGTCGTCCTCGATCAGTCGCCGGTCGTAGTCGCTGAACTGCTCCAGGACGGCCGGAGCCATCAGCGGCACGAGACTCTCCATGACACGCGGCTGGAAGGACATCAGCCGAGCGCGAACCTGGCCCACCGTGCGTCCGGCCCATCGGACTCCCGCGGGAAGGCGTCCGGACTGACAGCGCTGCCGGACATCCTCTTCGACCGCGAGGAACTCACGGGTCAGGCGCAGCAGCTCGACGGTGTCCCCGCCCCCGTCACCGGCGTCACCTCGGGCCACGCCTGGCGATAGTAGTACGGCGTCGGTCCCGGGTGACCGGGCCTCCGGCACGGAGAGCACCACTACCACCGCGCCGGAGACCCCTCCCGCCCACCTGGATCACGCCGATGATGCCGTCCGGTCGCGACGGAGGACGCTCGATCACCTGGTTCGCCGGGCGCCCGACGTGATGCCAAGCTGCATGGTCCGATTGCCGGCCCGACTCGGCAAGATGCCGCTGCAGGAACCTGCAACCGCCGCACTCACCCCGGCTCGTGTCCGGCGTGGGCCTCGATGCGCTCGCGGACCCAGACCGTCGCGGCTCGGGCCCGCGGGCCGTCGGCGGACTGCAACGCCATCACCTTGACGATCCGGCCGTCTGCCGTGTCGATCACGGCCCATGGGGCGCCGCGACCGAGATGGATGGCCACCGCCTCGGCCCACTCGAGATCGTGGCGGCGGTAGCCGTTGGTGACATGGAGGCCGGTGCCGTCGACGTCGAGTCGGGTACGGGCGATGCCGTACAACACCGTCAGCACCCCGAACAGCACCAGCAGCAAGGTGACGACCTCGAGCGGATTGAACGTCGACCGGATGTGGGCCGGCAGGGCGAACCACATGACGCCGACCATGGCGGTCAGACACGCCCCGGCGACGAGAGCCACCACCCGCGCACCCAGCGGCCGGAACGTGCGCGGGGCAGCATTCACCGGCTCGCCTCGCGGGCGCTCGTCGAGCCGGCGAGTCGTCGCAGCGTTGAATGGTTCGCTCGCAAGCTCACTCACAATCGGCAGGCCAGGATGTCGGTGACGAGGGTGCCGCGAGCGCCGAGAGCCCACAGCTGGTCCATGACCTGCTGCGCCTGGTCGCGGGGCACCATCGAACGCACCGCGACCCAGCCCTCGCGATGCAACGGGGAGACCGTCGGCGACTCGATGCCAGGCGTCAGCGCGACCGCCTCTTCCACCTGCTCGACTTGGATGTCGTAGTCCATCATCACGTATCGACGCGCGACCATAACGCCCTGCAGCCGCCGTTCGAAGATGTCGAAGCCGTCCGGCACGGCGGCGTCCTCACGCGTCACGAGTACGGCCGTGGACTCGAGGATCGGCTCGCCGACGGTTTCGAGCCCGGCCTGGCGCAGGGTCGTACCCGTCGACACGACGTCGGCGATCGCGTCGGCGACGCCGAGCCGTACCGCCGACTCGACCGCCCCGTCGAGCCGCACCACGGTCGCGTCGACGCCCTTCGCCCCGAGGTAGTCCTCGACGACTCCGGCGTAGGACGTGGCGATCCGCTGGCCGGCGAGATCGGTGACCGACTCCACAGCTCCCGGAGGCGCACCGAAACACAGGGTCGACTCGCCGAAGCCGAGCTCCATGACCTCCTCGGCGCTGGCCCGGGAGTCGAGCAGCAGGTCACGGCCGGTGATCCCGACGTCGAGAGTGCCTTCCCCGACGTAGACCGCGATGTCGCGCGGCCGGAGGTAGAAGAACTCGACACCGTTCGAGGGGTCTTCCTGGGTCAGCGACCGATTGTCCCGGCGCTGGGCATAGCCGGCCTCGCCGAGCAACTCGGCGGCGGAGTGCGACAGGGAGCCCTTGTTGGGTACGGCGATTCTCAGCATGCACTGACTCTCTCAGAGGTGCGCGTAGACGTCGTCGGTGGTCAATCCGCAGGCCAGCATGAGCACCTGCGCGTGATAGAGCAGTTGGCTGATCTCCTCGGCCGCCCGCTCCGGCGACTCGTGCTCGGCGGCCATCCACGACTCGGCGGCCTCCTCGACGAGCTTCTTGCCGATCGTGTGGACGCCGGCGTCGAGCGCCGCCACGGTCGCCGACCCGTCCGGTCGCTCTTGCGCCTTGTCGGCGAGCTCGGTGAACAGTTGGTCGAACGTCTTCATGGCAGGTGCTTTCTCGTACGGCGGCGACGGCAGCCTACCGACGAGAGCGCTCATGTCGCGGGGGCGTCCGCGTCCCGGCCACAGGTGCGCCGCGACAGCGGTGAGTATTGGCGCAATCTCGCGCCAACTCTTCGGAATACCTGCGGATTCGCGCCAACACTCACCGCGTACGTCGTCAGCTCGCGCTCTTGCGCCGGGCGATGATCTCCCGGATCAGCTCGATCTCCTTCTCGCGCAGCTGCTCGTAGTCGACGCCGAGGTCGCGAAGCACCTGCCCGGCGATCCCGGTCGGCTCCTCGAGCAGCGCCAGGATGATGTGCTCGGTCCCGATGTAGTTGTGGCCGAGCTTGAG
>JALDXR010000306.1:0-5114 GCA_032154865.1 Nocardioidaceae bacterium | reverse complement strand
CCCACCCTGGCCGGCGCCGTTCTGATTGTTTCTGGCACCCGGGGCCTGCTCGGATCGGCCGCATTGGGCGCCGTTCTGGTTGCCGCGGGAGCCGGGGGGCTGCTGGTTGCCGCCTTCGTTACCTCTGGCGCCGGGGGGCTGCTCGGGACGGCCGCATTTGGCGTCGTCGCCGTTGCTCCTTGCGCCCGGGGCTTCTTCGGAGCGGTCGCGGGACTGCTCGTCGTTGTCGGCCGCCTTGCTCGGAGCGTTGTCGGGGCGGTCGCGGACCTCGCGCTGCCCGTCGGCGTCCTTGCCTTCGGGTACGGAGATGCCGACGGACTTCAGCAAGGTGCTGACGGTCTGTTGGGCCGCGCCGGGTAGCACGCCGGCCGCGGCGGCGCTGACGCCTCCGGTGACCAGCACACTGGTGCCGATCGCGGCGGCCACTGCGGCCTTTGCGGAGCCGAGCGAAAATCTCGAGTTCTTCGCGGCGCCCTGGCGGGATGCTCGAAACGCTGCCAGCGCTTCGTCCTCGCCGGGAAGCGGCCGGGTCGTCTCGACCGGCGCGGCGGCGGCGTCGAGGAGCTCACGAACGCGTGGGTCGGACATCGGGTCGCCGCCGGGGCGGGAGGTGTGTCTGCTCATGTCACCTCAGCCACCGACGGAGCGCTCGGATCTGTTACACCGGGCGGCGCGAGCAGGTCGGCCAGCCGGCGCAATCCTCGATGTGCGGCCACTCGCACCGCGCCCGGACGCTTGCCGAGCACCCGCCCGGCTGCGGGTGCGTCCATCCCGACGACATAGCGAAGCAGCACCGCTTCGGCCTGATCGCGGGGTAGCCGCCCGATGAGGGCGAGGGCGGACTCGGTGGACAGCAGCTCCTCGACGGTGGACGCGACGTCGTCGGCAGCCGGGCCGAGTGCCGGCTCCAGACCGGCGTCGACCCAGACCGGCTCGCGCCCGGCACGCCGCTGGGCGTCGCGCAGCCGGGAGTGCCCGATGGTGAAGACCCAAGACCGCCAGCCGGCCTCGTCGCCGCGGAACCGATGCAGGTCGCGCACGACGCTCACCCACGTCTCGGCGGCGGCGTCCTCCGCCAGTGGTCCGCCGAGGGTGGCGAGGTAGCGAAGCAGGGTCGGCTGGACGCTGCGAAACAGGTATACGAAGGCCAGCTCGTCGCCCTCCTGGGCGGCGGCCAGTCGCTGCTCGAACTCGTCCATCGCTCCCCACCCCGTGCGATCGGACCATCCTGGCGGCGAACCCCGCCGATCGGCAACCCCTCCCACGTGTGCGTAGGTTGTCGGGAACGTCACAGCCTAGAGGAACGCCAACCTGAGGGCCGCCGAACCCGCTTGCCACCATCGTCCAGTGTCCGGCGCGATCTGCTGGCCGATCGCGCTGCCCGGCGGCTCAGATGTAACAGATCTGCCCGCTCGGTCGGTAGCTGAGGTGACCGGCAGCCTTCGACTCTTTGGGAGCGTCCGCTATGCGGCTGCGTACGGCAGTTATCGTTTCTGCTTCAGTAATTACCGTAGGGGGGCTAGGTATCACTGTCGCATCGGGTGCCACCCCGATCTTCAACGCCGACGATCCGCCTGCTCCGGACCTGACAGTGGCGTGTCCGCCCGCTCTCGAGCTCGGCGACGCCGGTTCGCTGGAGGGCACGCTCTTGGACGAGGCCGGCAAGCCGATCGGCCGACAGGAGGTAAGCGTCACCCGAGACGACGAGTTCAGTGGACCGACGCCGGTAGGCACCGTGACGACGACGGCCAACGACGGATCGTTCGCCGGCCTGTCCGACCAGCCGGAGAGCCGTGGCAACCAGAACTACGTGGTGACCTTCGCCGGTGACACCCACCACGCTGCCGCTTCGGCGGAGTGCACCACCGACGTCCACGGCACCAACTCCACGCTCGACGCCGCCGAGCCGACCAGTGTCACCGCCGGTGATGATGTCCAGGTCACCGGGACACTCGAGACCGACTCGGGCGACCCGGTGTCCGGCGCGACTATCACGGCGACCGACACCGTCGAGGGCACCGCGACAGAGCTGGACGAGGCGACCACGGACGCCGACGGCGGATACACGGTGACCGTGCCGAGCATCGCCCTCGGAGCCCACACGATCGACGTCTCCTACCTCGGCGACAAGGTGATCGAGCCATCCGACGACAACGTCATCCTCACGTTGGCGGACGACACGACGATCACCACCGAGCCGCTCGGCCGCATGGTCGCCGGCAAGGACATCGACGTGGTAGGGAACCTCACGACCGCCAAGGGTGAGCCGCTGGCCGATGCCACGATCACGGCGACCGACACCCTCGACGGCACGACCACCGATCTGGCGGAGACGACGACCGACAGCGAGGGCGATTTCACCGTCACCGCTCCAAGTGCTGACGCCGGAGAGCACCAGATCGACATCTCGTACGCCGGGCAGGGGCCCAACAAGGCGGTGACGCATCAGGTCGATGTGACCGTCAAGCATGCGACGAAGCTGGTGTTGGAGGGGCCGGGGTCGTTGCCGGCGGAGCCGGGGCCGATGACGTTTAGGGTCACGCTCACCGATGGTGACGACGCGGCCGTGGCAGGCGCGGAGGTGCGATTCAGCGACGGGGGTGCCGGGCAGCGGGTCCAGACCACCGATGCGAACGGCAAGGTGCAGTTCACCAAGTTCAAGGTTTCGGACAAGGCTCCGTTGCGGATCGAGGTGTCCTACGCCGGTGATGCGACCCACTGGGAGTCGTCGAGGGCCAAGACGTGGAAGGCGATGCCCGAATACAGCTTCGAACAAGACAAGCCGCGCTACGTCGCCGGCGACGAGGCCGCGTTGTCGGTCACCACACCGGACCGGTCGGTGCCGACCTCGATCACGCTGAAGCCGCACGGCCGGCCCGCGGTCACGATCACCCCGGCCACCGACTCCAACCAGACCGCGTTCACCCGCAAGATGCTGCGCAACAGCACCCTGACGGTCACAACCGAGGCGACCGACCTGTACCAGGCCGGCAGCGCAGAGTACGCGATCCGGGTCGCCCCGCGGATCGACCAGACCCTGATCGGCTCCTACGACCAGTCCGGCGACACCTACCTGGTCCACGCCAACCGCGACCCACGGCTGAAGGCCACCGTGCTGCCGTCCCGGCCCGGCCGCTGCCTGACCGCCTACGTCCAGAAGTACACCAACGGCCGCTACCAGACGGTGCAAACCTCGGCCTGCCGACGCCTCAGCGTCGACTCCCAGGCCAGCTACACCCTGACCGGCAACCCACAACCAGGCACCCGATACCGGATGCGGTTCGGCTCCCCCGCCGACGACCTCAACATCGCCGGCAACGGCACCTGGACCAACCTCCGCTTCACCAACTAACCCCCGCGACCCGTGGCTCAAGGCCACCGTGGTGCCGTCCCGGCCCGGCCGCTGCCGCGCGGGACCAGGATAAAGGGCCCGAAATGCATAAGGACGACCCCCAGCCGTCTCGGGTCAACCGGGGGTCGCCACACTCATACCGCTCAGAAGGGGCGGAGGTGTTACTCAGGCGTCCGAACCCTTCTGAACGCTGATTGGGTGGACACCCCCCGACCGTTTCGGAAGTACCAGCCGGGGGGCGCCGTCTACCTACCGTTCGTAGGGCCCGAAACTGTTACTCAACGGCGCCACCGGACCGCCACGACCTGCCGACGGCCACGCGACGGCGGGCCAAATGTGACCCGGAGGCTCTCGCCAAGTTGCTGCGACGCCGGTGTCCCAGGCCGAGAGCGGGCTCAGCCGCAGCCCGGTGCACAAGCCAGTCATCGCGCGGACCATCTGCGACAGCGACACCGTGCGAGGAGCGGTAACGCAGACCGTGCTGCGCAACCGCGGGGACCTACCGGGGGTCGCCGTGACCTTCAGCGTCGAGAAGGCCAAGCCGAGGAGCCCGTGGGACTACGAGGTGAGCGTGACGTCAACCACCGGCAGCCAGGGCACCGAGGTCGTCCGCACGGACTCGATCCGAGCCAACCGGCACGGGCGGTGGTCCGTCACGGTCGTCAACCGGCGCGAAGGCCGCTACTACGCCGAGAGCGGGATCGCACCCCACTCGGGCGCCCAATACTGCTCGATGGGCGTCACCGGAGCGCCCTAGCCGAGCCGCCGCGGGACCCTCCCGTCTCGATGTCGCGCTAGGCGGTCCGACAAGGACCTCCACCCGCCGCACTCGGGTCGGTGGAAACACCGCCGTGATGCGATGCGTTCGCAGGCAGGACCTGGCCCGTGTGACAGGACGCGGATCTCGCCGTGTCGGCCAGCGCCTCCATGCGCTCGCCCGCGCCCGCGGTCGCCGTGGCGGTGAGTGCCAACGAGGCGAGGAGTACGCCGACGACGACCCGGGGCACTCGCGGGGGCGGGTCGAGCATGGCCCGCATGCGAACGGCGACGTGACTGGTGACTCCGAACGCGGCCGGCGGAACGGTCGGCTCGGTGTCGAGGCGCAGCATGGCGACCCGGCCGAGGGCGGCGGCGACCCGGGCCCGAGAGCCGATGTGGCTGGCAGCCGCCTCGTCGGCCCAGCGTTCGAGGGCGAGTCCGACAGCAGGAACCAATGGCGTCAGCAGCGGATTGAGCGCCGCTGCGATCACGGCTCCGGCCTGATACCAGTGGTGGTTGTTGTCGAGGTGGGCCTGCTCGTGGGCGAGGAGTACCCGCCGTTGGGTGCCACTGAGCTGGGTGAGCAGGTCGCGGGAGACGACGATGCGGCCCGGCCGTCCGGGCACGGCGTACGCCTGCAGACGGTCGTCGTCGAGGATGACCAGGCCGGTGGGCGACGCGCGGGACAACCGTCGACAGGCGCGGTAGGTGCGGCGCACCGCCCAGACCCGACGAGCGATCACCCATACCGCGGCCAGGGTGACGCCACCCAGCGCGGCTAGGGCGGCAAAGGCGACCCCGCGGCTCACCGGCGATGCGGCTCGGAACGCCGCCGCCGACCAGTGGCCGCGCGCGGCGATGTCGGGGAGCTGGGCGAGGAACGCGAAGCCCAGCAGGCCGAGCGAGACGAAGCTGCAAACACCGGCGGCGAGACCCCCGAAGGTCAGCAGTCGAGCCGCCAGGGCCGGCGGTCCCTGACGAAGCAGCCGCGGCCCCAGCGCTC
>JALDXR010000016.1:0-18021 GCA_032154865.1 Nocardioidaceae bacterium | reverse complement strand
TCATGTTCAGCGACTTCTTCGCCGTCTGCTGGGACATCCTGGCCAACCAGGTCGCGAAGTCGCGCTACATGACGGCGGGTCAGATGTCGTTCCCGCTCGTCGTGCGGGCCGGCAACGGTGGCGGTCTGCGCTTCGGCGCCCAGCATTCGCAAAGTGTCGAGAACTGGATGATGGCGATCCCGGGGCTCAAGGTGGTCGTACCGTCCGACGCCCGCGATGTCATCGGGCTGCTGGCCGCCGCCGTACGCGATCCGGATCCGGTGGTGTTCCTCGAGCAGAAGGCCCTTTATCCGGTACGCAGCGAGGTTCCCGACGGCGAGATCGTCGACACCCTCGGAACGGCGACCGTACGCCGGCCGGGCGGCGACGCCACGATCCTGGCCCTCGGCAACATGACGCCGCGGGCTGTGCAGGCCGCCGACGAGCTGGCCCGGTCCGGCATCGAGTGCACCGTCGTCGACGTCCGGTCCCTGGTGCCGCTCGACACCCGGACGATCCTCGACGAGGTCAGCCGAACGGGCCGGGTCTTCACCGTCGAGGAGAACCCACGGCTGTGCGGCTGGGGAGCCGAGGTCGTGTCGATCATCGGAGAGGAGGTCTTCTGGGACCTGGACGGGCCGCCGGTCCGCATCACGACACCGCACATCCCGCTGCCGGCCGCCGACGCACTCGAAGACGCCGCGATCCCGTCGGCCGAGCGGATCGTCAGCACCATCGAGAAGACGATGAACTCATGACGTAGAGAGGGCCTGATCATGATCGTCGCCGCCGAATCCCGGCGTCTCAACACCCGGCATCGGGCCAGTCCACGAGCCCGCCGGCTGCTGCGTGAGGCTGGGCTCGCCGAGCCCGATGCGCCCGGCAGTGGGCCGGAGGGCCGGATCCTTGGTGCCGACGTCGAGTCCTTCATCGCCTCCGCCGCGCAGAACGCCACCGTCTCGGACCGCCGGAACGACCCGGCCGGACCCGACCCAGCCGATCGGCCGGCCGCCGGCGTCGCGGTGTTCATGGCGGTCGAGGTCGACTTCTTCCGGATCGACCGGGTACGCCAGTCGGCCGCTGCTCCGCTCGGCTGCCTCCCCTTCGTCGCCCGGGCGGTCGTCGACGGGCTCGCCGCGTTCCCATACGTCAATGCCCAGGTCGGCGAGCAGACCGTCCACGTGACGCGCCCGGTGCACCTCGGCGTCACCGTCGACTCGGCTGCTGGCGGCCTGGTGACGCCGGTGGTCCGCGAGGCCGACAGCCTGCGACTAGCCTCGCTGGCACAGCGGATCGCCACGCTGACCGACCGGGCGCAGGCCGACGATCTCGAGCTGGCCGACGTGGAAGGCGCCACCTTCACAGTCAGCGACTGCGGCCCCCACGGCACCATGCTGACGGCGCCAGTACTCGGGTCGGCGCAGGTGGCGGCGCTCGCCCTCGGCGCCGTCCGCGCCAAGCCGGTCGCCGTCGTACGCGAGCCGGGCGAGTACGTCGTCGCCGTACATCCGGTCGGCACCTTGGGCCTCAGCTTCGACCAGCACGCCATCGACACCGGCTATGCCGCGGGCTTCCTCGACCGGGTCCGCGGCGCACTGGAGACCCGCGACTGGTCGACCGAGCTCTGACGCCTCACGCGAGCTGTCCATCGGCCACTTCGCACGGCGCGTACGCACTCTGCATGGGTTGCACGCCATGCGGAGTGAGCACATACCACGAGAACGTGGTAAGCCGTCAGGCCCCGCGGTCCAAGCCGAGCTGGTAGGCGACTCGGGCAGCCTCCTCGCGGCCGCTCACGTCGAGCTTGCGCAGGATGTTCGACACGTGCACGCTCGCCGTCTTCACGCTGATGAACAGCGAGTCGGCAATCTCGCGGTTGGTCTGTCCGGCGGCGAGCCCGGCCAGCACCTCGAGCTCGCGCGGAGTCAGGCCGATGTCGTCGATCGCGGCCGCGGCGGCGGAGTCGCTGTCGGCATCGGACTCCTCCGGCGCGGTGAGGTCGATGCGATACCAGCGGGCGAGCTCGGTGATCTCGGCGACCAACGCGGCGGCGCCGAGCTGAGTCGCCACGTCGTACGCGCCACGGACCGCGGCCACCGGTCGGTTGCCGCGTTCGTGGGTACGGGCCAGCGCGTCGGCTTCGCGCCAGCGGGCGTACGCGACTTGGAACGGACGGTCCAGCGCCTCCCACGCCTCGGCTGCCTCGCTCCACCGGCGCGGATCGTTGCGGTCCTCCAGCCGAGCCAGCTCGGCGAGCCCGGTCAGCGCGAGCGCCCGCCCGTCCGGCCACCACGATCCGTCGGCGCAGAGGGGGTCGGGGTGCAGTCGCCGGGCACGGTCGACGAGGGACTGTCCGCGCTGCAGGGCCCCGGCAGCCGCCTTGCCGGCCCGCCTGGCCCGCGCGTCCTCGGCGCTGTCGGCCGCCGCGCGCAGGGCGAGGACGACCAGCGGTCCGGCGAATCGTTGCTCGTCGCCCTGCTCGACCAGGCTCAGTCCCTGTCCGGCCATCCGCTCCGCCTCGGCCGGTTCGTGCTGCCACAGGGCCAGCTCGGCGTCGAGCTCCAACAGCTCCCGCCACCAGGCGTCCGGCATCCCACCCTCGCTGTCCAGGCCGCGCACCTGCTGGATGCGCTCGAAGGCCAGGGCCAGGTCGCCCGCGGCCAGGGCCAGCCGGGCACCTTGGACGAGAATCGGCGCAGCCCCCAGGCCCGGCGGCTGCTGCGCCAGCGCCTCGTCCAGGAGATCCGTCGCCTCGGACCAACGCCCTTGCTTGATCATCGACTCCGCGACGTTGGCCTGGAGGAAGGCGCCGTCTTGGCGGATGAGCCCGACCCGGCGCAGCTCCGCGATGCCTTCGACGCCGACTCGTACGCCATCGTCGAACTGCCCGGCCAAACCGAGGACGTGGACCAGGTGGATGTAGGCGGCGCCGAGGTCGTCGGGCTCGTTCAGCTTCGTCGCAATCTCGAGGGACTGGCGTAGCTGACCGATCCCGGTGTCGAAGTCGCCTCCGTAGGCCGTCACCACGCCGAGCGCGTTGAGCGCCCGGCCCTCCCCACGACTGTCGCCAGCCGACCGGGCGAGCTCCATGGCCTGGAGGCAGGCGTGCCGGGCGGCAGCCAGTTGGGTCGACGCCATCGCCAGCATGCCCAAGCCGGCGTAGATCTGGGCCTCCACCAGCATGGTCGCGGACTCCGACGGCAGGAGGTCGAGCGCCGCTTCGTACGCCGCCTTGGCCTCCTCGAACTGCCCTGAGCCGAAGCAGTACGCGCCCTCACGGTCGAGCAGCTGCGCTCGGCGCACCGGATCGTCGGTCATCGGCGCGGCCGATCGGATATGCGCCACGGCGCGGTCCGCGTGCCCGGTCAGGTTCGCAGACTGGGCCGCATGCGCCAGCAGCTCGACCCGATCGATCGGCAGCTCGGCGAACGCGGAGTCCGGCAGGTCCGCACCCAGCACTACGGCTCGGGTGAGGTATTCGTCGGCGTCGGCGAACGCGTAGACGTCCTCGGCGGCAAGCCCGGCCGCGACCGCCGACGCGAAGGCCCGGTCGGTGGCGCCCGCCGCCTGCCAGTGCCGGGCGATCTCGCCGACGACGCTGAACGATGCGTCGTCGTCGAGCGTGGCCAGCGCGGTCGCGGCGGCGGCGTGCAGGCGGCGACGCTCGCCTGGCAGCAGGTCGGCATAGATCACATCCCGGAACAGCGGATGCCGGAAGCCGTAGTCCCCGCTGACCCGGGGCTCGATCACATGGCGGTCGACCGCCGACCGCAGGGCTTCCTCGACCTCGGCCTCAGCTTGGTCGGCGACCGCGGCGAGGAGATCGAGGCTGACGACTCGGCCGAGTACCGAAGCCACCCGGACCGTGCGCCGCGCCGGTTCGCTCAGCAACGCGACCCGGGCACCGAGCAGTTCCCGAAGCGTCACGGGCAACGAACCCTCTGGATCGTCGGCCCAGGCGAGCAGATGCTCGGTGAACAGCGGATTGCCCGCGGAGGCCTGATAGACCCGGTCCACGAACGCGGGCACCGGAGTGCTCCCGATGAGACCCGCGATCAGCCGCGTCGTGTCGTTCGGCCGGAGCCGCGTCAGCGGGATCTCCTCGACGGCGGCCAACCGCTCGAGCTCGGCAAGCCAGAGCCGGAACGGGGTGTCGGGGCCGACGTCGTCGCTGCGCAACGTGAGGACGATGAACACCGGCTCGGTCCGCAGGTTGCGGGCGAGGAATCCGACCAGGTCCAGGGTCGAGCGATCGGCCCAATGCAGATCCTCGAGCACGAGCGTCACCCGCCCGGTGGTCCGGCCCAACTCGCCGAGGAACGCGAGGAACGACTCGAACAACCGCACCTGCGCCGAGGCACTGACCGGCGCGTCGAGGACGCTCATGGTGACCGGGTCGATGGGCCGCGTCGGGTCGGGCGGCAGCAGGCGGTGCAACTCGGCCGGGAGAGCCGACCGATTCGCGTCGGCGTTTCGTACGAACTCGCGGATCGCCTGGGTCACCGGCGCGAACGGAAGTGCCTCACCGACGACCGGCACGCAGCCGCCGGCCAGAACGAGACCGTCAGCCGACGCCATGAACTCCTGGACCAGCCGAGTCTTGCCGATGCCGGCCTCGCCGGAGACCAACGCCGTGCAGGGCACACCGGCATGCGCACGCTGCCGGGCGGCACACAACCGCTCCAGCTCGTGCGCCCGCCCCACGAGCGGGGGGCGCTCAGCAGGGGGCATGTCAGGCATGAGCAGCCATCCGGATCGACGTCGACTGGACAGGGCCGCGTCGCGGGCGATTATCCCTCGCGCTGAACCCAAGCCGCCAGTCCACACAAGTCCAATCCATGTAAGTCAGGAGTCGCGATGCCCGGATTGCGTACCGGAATCGGCCTTCTGAGGTACGTCATGGCCGAATCTGAGGTGCCTTACCGATGGGACCAGCGCTCCAGACGGATCTAGCGTCCCTATCAACCGGGTCGCCGCGTGGTCGATCCGACATACGAAAGGGCAATCCCCATGCGACTTCGCTCCCTCAATCCCCGATCGAAGACGAAGGCCGTCGCGATCGGCGCGGCCATGGCCGCCGTCCTCGCTGCTGCCGCGGTATCGGGCTCGGCCATGGTCAAGCCGGGTACTCCCGGCAACGACGTGCACATCGGCCCGGACACCGACAACGCCAACAACACGTTCATCCAGCCGCCCGGCGTCACCGCCAAACAGCACATGGACAACACCGACGTGCTGTTCGGCCGCGCGGGCGCCGACCTCCTCATCGGCCGGCTCGGCGCCGACGTCCTGCTCGGCGGAACCGCCGCGGACATCCTGGTCGGCGGGCCTGAGGGCGGCCAGGCGCCGAACAGCGATGTGCTGCTCGGTGACGAGGGCGACGACATCAACATCTGGGCCCCCGGCGACGGCAGCGAGGTCTTCGTCGGCGACAAGGGCGCCCACGACACGATGGTCTTCGCGCCGTTCGTGACCAACGCCGACGGCTCACTGCGCATCGTGACGCGCGAGGGACGCCGGGTCCCCCGGGTCGACATCGGCGGCCAGCCGACGTTCAGCTGCGACATCGTCCCGGTGCCGCCGAGCCAGCAGACCGGCGAGCAGTTCCTCGTCCGGTTCCTGGTCAACGGCAACATCGTCGTCACCGTCCGGCAGAAGGACGTCGAGCGGGTGCTCTGCAGCTCGCCCAACGAGGGCTGGGCGACCAGCGCCGACCTGACCGACGCGCACCCGCAGTTCCGCAACGTCCGGCTCAACAACATCCACGGCGTCCTCGGCGCCATCGTCGCGCCGCCGGCCTGACCGGTCCCAGGAGTTGTCAGCCTCATGTCACGTCCGGGCGTGGCCTGCGGCTGACAACTCCACCCACCCGGGACGGAGGTCCCCGAAATGATTGACCAGACCACCGCCACGACCGGCGTCGACGAAGGCGAGGTGACGGCCTTCTTGATGAAGGTCGTCGCCGACGCCGGCGCCGTCGCCTGCGCCTCGACCGTCTCGATCGGGGACCGGCTGGGCATCTACACCGCACTCGCCAAGGCCGGACCGGTCACCTCGACCCAGCTGTCCGAGCGGACCGGCCTCGCCGAGCGCCACCTGCGGGAGTGGCTGGCCGCCCAGGTGGCCAGCGGCTACATCGAGTACGAGCCGGCCGACCGGACGTACTGGATGCCGCCGGCCCACGCGGCCGTACTCGCCGATCCCGACTCCACGGCCTACTTCGCCGGGTTCTTCAGCCTGGCCCACGGGGCCGCGGCGATGGAGGACGAGTTGGCCGAGGCGTACCGCACCGGAGGTGGGGTCGGCTGGGACGCGCATCCGCCCGCGCTCTGCGCCGGGGTCGCGAAGTTCCGCCGCTCGGGCTACCTGCACACGGTCGTGCAGGACTGGCTGCCGTCGCTCGACGGGGTCGTCGACAGGCTCGAGACCGGCGCCCGCGTCGCCGACGTCGGCTGCGGCTTCGGCTACACGACGATCCTCATGGCGCAGGCGTACCCCAACTCCGCCTTCGTCGGCTTCGACTACCACGAGGGCTCGATCGCGGAGGCCCGCAAGCTCGCGGCTCAGGCGGGCGTGGTCGACCGGGTCAGCTTCACGGTGTCGACCGCGAGCGACTTTCCCGGCACCGGCTACGACCTGATCACCAGCTACGACTGCCTCCACGACATGGGCAACCCCCGCGGGGTCGCCCGCCAGGTGCGGCAGGCGCTGGCCGACGACGGCACCTGGATGATCGTCGAGCCCAACCTGCCGGGCGAGCTCCCCGACCTGGCGGCCCATCCGTTCGGGCGGCTGTTCGCCGGTACGTCGGCCACCATCTGCCTGCCCTCGGCACTGGCGCAGCGTGGGGAGTACGCCCTCGGCAACCACGCCGGCGAGGACGCGCTGCGGCGCATCGTCACCGGCGGCGGGTTCGACCACTGGCGGCGGACCACCGAAACGCCGGTCAACGCGATCTACGAAGCGAGGCCATAATGTGTGCGCTACCGCAAGAATGGGCTCGAGAAGTCGGCCGGATGCGGCTGGATCGCCACCACCGCCGAGCGGCTACCACCGCGGAGCCGGCGCCGCGCGGGGGACGGCGCCGCCACCGCGGCGGTCACGCGATCGTCATCGGGGCCAGCCTGGCCGGTCTGCTCGCCGCTCGCGTACTCAGCGAGTCGTACGCCAAGGTCACGCTGCTGGATCGCGACACCTGGGCCGATCTCCCCGAGCCACGGGGCGGCGTACCGCACGGGCGGCATGCCCATGCCTTGCTGGCCCGCGGACGTGAGGTGCTCGAGGAGCTGTTCCCCGGTCTCACCGACGACCTGGTGCGCTCCGGCGCGACCGCAGGAGACCTGCAGGAGCAGTGCCGTTGGTACTTCGCCGGCAGCGCGTTCGCGGCCGGACACAGCGGCTTGCAGGGTCTCGCGGTCAGCCGCCCCGCGCTGGAACACGACGTCCATCGCCGGGTACACGCGCTGCGCGGCGTCCGCATCGAGACCGGCGTCGCCGTACGCGGCCTGGCCACCGACGCCACCGGCCGGCGGGTCACCGGCGTCGTCACGACCGACGTCGCCACCGACGGTCCGCCGGTGCGTCGCGACGCCGATCTTGTGGTCGACACGTCGGGCCGCGGCTCTCGAGCCTCGGACTGGCTGGACGATCTCGGCTACGAGGCGCCGAAGCAGGAGAAGGTCCGCGTCGACGTCTGCTACGCGACCCGGCTCTTCCGTCGCAAGCCGGGCACCGCGGGCGATGCGCTCGCGGTCGCCGTCGCGGCCTCACCGGAGTCGCCCCGCGGCGCGGCCCTGATCAGCCAGGAGGACGACCGCTGGATCCTCACGCTCGGTGGCTATCACGGTGAGCGGCCACCACTCGATCTGGACGGCTTCCAGTCCATGGCCGCTGAACTCGCGCCGGAGCTGGGCGAGATCGCGAGCACGGCCGAGCCGCTCGACGACGGGCACTACTTCCGCTTCCCGGCGAGCACCCGGCGCCGCTACGAGCGATTGCATCGGTTCCCCGAGTGCTTCGTCGTCATGGGCGACGCGGTGTGCAGCTTCAACCCCGTCTACGGCCAGGGCATCACGGTCGCTGCCGTCGAGGCACTGGCCCTGCGGCGCTGCCTCGACGCCGGCGTCGACCGGATCGGTCGGCGGTTCTTCGCCGCGACCGCCTCGGCGGTCGACGTGCCGTGGCAGATCGCCGCCGGCGCGGATCTCGATCTCCCGGGTACGCCGGGCCGGCCACCGCTGCCGACTCGCGTGCTCAACCGCTACATCGCACGACTGCACATCGCGGCGGGCCGGGACCCAGGCCTGGCGGCCGCCTTCCTCCGCGTGGCCAATCTGATGGCGCCGCCGCCGAGCCTGATGCGGCCGGACCGGATGATCCGCGTGCTCCTCAAGGGCGGGCGTCGCCAACAGTCCGTGGCGGTCCGGGCACCCGGAGCAATCGCCGCCACCCGGCCGGCGGCTCCGACCTAGAACATCGAGCCGCCCGGCCGGTGACGCATGTATCACGCCACCGGCCCGGGGGCTCAACCCTCACGACGAAAGGAGTTCCGCCATGGCGGCTCCACATCTCCAACCGACCCCGATCGCGCCCCGGCCCGCCGACGAGCCTGCGGCCTACCGCGAGCTCACGACACGCTTCACCGGTCACTTGATCCGCCCCGGTGACCCCGAGTACGACCATCATCGTCAGATCTGGAACGGCGCCATCGACCGCCGCCCTGCGCTCATCGCCCGGTGCTCGGGTCCGGGCGACGTGCGCACGGCGCTCCGCTATGCGCGCCGTACCGGCATGGAGGTCGCGGTCCGGGGAGGCGGCCACAGCTTCCCCGGACACTCGGTCGTCGACGGCGGTCTGGTCATCGACCTGTCGGAGCTGACCCGGATCCATGTCGACCCGGCCCGTCGCACCGTACGGGCCCAGGCCGGAGCACTGCTCGGCGATCTGGACCGGGTGACCCAGCCGCACGGCTTGGCCGTCCCCTCCGGAGTCGTCACGCACACCGGCATCGCCGGCCTCACGCTCGGCGGCGGCATCGGCTGGCTGATGCGCAAGTACGGCCTGACGATCGACAACCTGCTGTCGGTCAAGCTGATCACCGCGAGTGGCGACGTCGTCACCGCCAGCGCGACCGACCACGCCGAGCTGTTCTGGGGAGTACGCGGGGGCGGCGGCAACTTCGGCGTCGTCACCGAGTTCACGTACCGGCTCCAACCGGTCGGCCCCACCGTCCTCGCCGGTCCGATCTTCTGGTCGCTCGACGACTCCCCGAAGGTCATGCGGTTCTATCGAGACTGGATCGCGGACGCTCCCGACGAGCTCACCACGATCGTGATCCACCGCAGGATGCCGGCGCTTCCCGCGGTCCCGCCCGAACTGCACGGCGAGCCGATCGTCACCGTCACCTGCTGCTACGTCGGCGATCTCGACGAGGGCGAGCGGGTGATCGAGCCGCTGCGCCGGTTCGGCTCCCCGATGCTCGACCTGTGCGCAGCGAAGCCGTACGTCGATCACCAGGCCATGTTCGACCCGGCGTACCCGGCCGGCCGCTGGTACTACTTCCGCTCCTGCGACCTCGGTGAGCTGAGCGACGGCGCGATCGACACCATCGTCGGCGCCGGAGCCGGCATCGAGTCGCCGCACACGTCGATGCCGATGTTCCACCTCGGCGGCGCCGTGGCGCGGGTCGACGAGGACGACACCGCGTACACCGGCCGGCAGTCGGCGCACACCGTCAACATCGCCTGCTCGACCGAGGGTCCGGACGGCTTCGACGCCGAGCGTGACTGGCTCGAGCGGACCTGGTCCGGGCTGGAGCCACACTCGACCAGCACCTACGTCAACTTCCTCATGGACGAGGGCTCCGACCGGATCCGGGCCGCGTACGGACCGGCGAAGTACGCCCGGCTCCAGGCGCTCAAGCGGACGTACGACCCGGACAACCTGTTCCGGCGCAACCAGAACATCCCGCCGAGCTGATCCGCTTCCACCGTCGGCGTACGGTGACAAGGAGCGCCGGCGAAGGAGGGCCTGGTGGACGAGCACGACATCCTCGGACGCATCGATGCCTTGGTGGCGGAGGAGCACAAGCTCCGGTCCAGCGACAGCGATCTCGAGCCGGACGACCGCCGCCAGCGGTTGCAGGAGCTCGAGGCGACCCTGGATCAGTGCTGGGACCTGCTCCGGCAGCGCCGAGCCCGGATCCAGGCCGGCCAGGACCCCGACGATGCGCGTACCCGGCCGGTCGGCGAGGTCGAGGGCTACCTGCAGTAGCCTCGGCGACTGTGACTCCTCGCGCCCCGGTCGTACGCCCGATCAGTCCCGAGGAACACCTGGCTCATCTGCAGTCACTGCCGTCGGCCAGCTTCTTGCAGACTCCCGCCTGGGGCCGGGTCAAGGCCGAGTGGCGCCGCGAGTCGATCGGATTCTTCGACGGATCCGACCTGGTCGGCTCCGGCCTGGTGCTCTACCGCCAGATCCCGAGGCTCAAGCGCTACCTGGCCTACCTCCCCGAGGGCCCGACGCTCGACTGGTCCCGCGACGACCTGTCCGACCTGCTGGCCGCGATGACCAAGCATCTGGCCGACCGAGGCGCCTTCGCGGTACGGATGGGTCCGCCGGTCGTGTTGCGCCAGTGGTCGGCCCGTACGGTCAAAGCCGCCATCGCCGACCCGGTGCTGCACCGCCTGGGTGACGCCCCAGCAGACGCGACGAGCGACCAGGGTCAGCGCCTGGTCAGCCTGCTGAGGAGGACCGGCTGGCGCGAGCAGGCTCCCGAGGACGGCTTCGGCGTCGGACAGCCGCGGTACAACTTCTGGCTGCCGATCGCCGATCGCACCGAGGACGACGTCCTGCGCGGCATGAACCAACTGTGGCGCCGCAACATCAAGAAGGCCGCCAAGGCCGGCGTCGAGGTCACGATCGGCAAGCGAGACGACCTGCCGGCGTTCCATGCCGCGTACGCCGAGACCGCGCAGCGTGATCACTTCACCCCGCGACCGCTGTCGTACTTCCAGACGATGTACGACGCGCTCACCGAGGAGGACCCGGAGCGGTTCCGGCTCTACCTCGCGCACCACGAGGGTGACCTGGTCGCGGCGACGACGATGGTCCGCGTCGGTGGCCATGCCTGGTACTCCTACGGCGCGTCGACCTCCGCCAAGCGAGAGGTCCGCGGCTCCAACGCGATCCAGTGGCAGATGATCCGCGACGCGATGGCGGCCGGCGCCTCGGTCTACGACCTGCGAGGCATCACCGACACGCTCGACGCCGACGACCCCCACGTGGGCCTGGTCCAGTTCAAGGTCGGCACCGGCGGCGATGCGGTCGAGTACGCCGGGGAGTGGGATCTGCCCTTGTCGCGGGTGCTCTATCGCGCGTTCGACCTCTACATGCGACGGCGGTGATTCGGTGCCCCTGACGCTGCACATCGACGGTCCCCGGTGGCGGTCCCACCTGCGGACGTTCACCGACACCCATCCCGGCATCATTCCGGTCGCCAAGGGCAACGGCTACGGGTTCGGGATGGCGGCTCTGGCGCGCCGATGCAGCTGGCTCGGCGTCGACACGATGGCGGTCGGGACGTACGAGGAGGCGCCGGGGGCGCTGTCGCGGTTCGACCGTGACGTGCTCGTACTCTCGCCCTGGCGGCCGTTCCTCGACGACATTCCGGACGACCCGCGGCTGATCCACACGGTCGGCCGGATCGAGGACATCAAGGCGCTCGCGGCGCGACCGGAGCCGACCCGGGTGGTCGTCGAGGGTCTGACGTCGATGAACCGACACGGGCTCACGAGGCACCAGCTCGCCGCCGCGGCCGACCACCTGGCCGGGCTGCGACTCGAAGGCTTCGCGGTGCACCTGCCGATGGCCGGCGGCCAGCTCGCCGAGGCCGAGGAGTGGAGTGCGGTGCTCGAGGCCTCACGGCTCGACACGACGGCTCTCCAGGTGTCCCACCTGACCGACGAGGAGCTCGACGCACTGCGTGAGCGTCGTCCGGGTCTGCAGCTCCGGCCGCGGATCGGAACCGCCCTGTGGCTCGGCGACCGCGGCTCGCTCCAGGTCACCGGCACCCTGCTCGACCGGCACCGGGTGAGCCGGGGAGAGCGGATCGGCTATCGCCAGCGGCCGATGCCACGAGACGGTTGGCTGCTCGTCGTCGCCGGCGGCACCGCCCATGGCATCGGCATGGAGGCGCCCACCGCCGCGTCGACGATGCGGCAGCGGGCCATCTCGGTCGCGCGCGGGAGCCTGGAGGCGGCTGGGCTCGCGTACTCGCCGTTCTCGGTCGCCGGCAAGCAGCGCTGGTTCGCCGAACCCCCGCACATGCAGGCCTCGCTGCTCTTCCTGCCGGCCGGTGTCGAACCGCCGGAGGTCGGAGACCAGATCCCGGTCGATGTGCGCTACACGACGACCACGGTGGACCGGGTCGAGATCAGCTGACCGGCCGGGTCAGAAGCCCCCGCCGCCGTCGAACCCACCACCGAAGCCGCCGGCGTCGAAGCCTCCCCCGTCCCAGCCGCCACCGCCGTCCCAGCCGCCACCGTCACCGCCACCCCCGTCCCAGCCGCCACCATCGCCTCCGCCACCGTCGCCGCCGGAGTCACCGCCACCGTCGCCGCCGTCCGAGCCGTCGGCCCCGACGTCCTCGTAGCCCGGCTCGCCGGCGAACATCAAGCCTCCGAGCGCGGTGCCGATGAGCAGCGCGGGCAGGATGTTGAACGCTCCGAAGTAGCCCGCCGCCCAGGGGGAGAAGCCGGGTCCGGCCTGCCAGTACGGCACCCGGCGCGACCCGACCATGACCTGGCGCGAATCCGGGTCGGCGCCGGCGCGTACTCGCTCGGCGTCGAGCGCGCAGGCCGGTACGTCGCGTTCGATCCCGCCGGCCGGCGCCCACAGGACGTCGGTCACCGACGGACCGTGCTGCGGGTTGAAGAAGCACGGCGGACGCCGCTCGGGCAGCGGCTTGCCGCCGACGCGAGCCTGCACGCAGACCATCGCGTAGCGGCCGTCCTCGAGGATCTCGGTGACGTGCTTGACGTCGTCGGCTTCGCGGATGGCCGCGACTGACTCCTTCGCATCCTCGTAGGCGTCGAGGGCGCGCTGATAGTCGGCTCGGCCACCGGGGTCCAGCTCATGTCCGGAGATGTCGTGACCGACCTGTTGCAGCTCCTCGCCGAAGACGGTCACGTCCTCGTCGGCCGTCCGCCGGACCGAGCTCAGCTGCTCGGCGGCCTCGACCTCACGACGCCGCTTGGTCTCGCGCTGCCTGCTCACCGCGCGAGCGATGACCGCCGCCGCGACGAGGATGAGGAGGATGAAAAAGATCTCCATGACAATGCCCCTACGGGTCGGGGCCGACCCGATCGGACCGGTTCCCCTACCCTAGCGCCGAGCCGCTCTGGCCGACGTCAGCGCAGCAGCAGCGCATCGGGGGACTGATCCGCAACACCGCCCGCCGGATCGTCGGTGAGGCCGTCGGCGCGCACCGGGTCGTACCACGGGAGATGGATGTCGCGGATCACCATCGCCATCAGCCAGAGGATCCCGCCGATCCGGATCAGGACGGCGAGGATGTAGATCTCGTCGACCCCGTCGCCGCCGCCTCCGGTGTAGCCGCCGAGATGCCACCACACGGCGCAGAAGTAGAACGCCTCGCAGGACTGCCAGATCAGCAGATCCCGCCAGTACGGCCGGGCCAGCGCCGCAAGCGGCAGCAGCCAGAGGGCGTCCTGCGGGTCGATCCGTTTGCTGCACAACATGACGCCGGCGACGGCGAGGAACGCCAGCTGCGGCACTCGCGGCCGGCGGCGCGCGGTCAGGGCGGTCCAGGCGACACCGCCGAGGATCAACGCATAGCCGAGCACGGCCAGCTGGCTGGTCAGCGTCGCATCGGCGTGCCAACTGACGACGTCGAAGACCTCCCAGAACGACCCGTAGCTCGGATCGGCATCGAGCCAGGTCTGCCAGAACGCGACCCAGCTGCCGGACGCCGCGAGGTACGCCGGAACGTTGATCGCGACCCAGGTCACCAGGGCGACGCCCGCCGCCCGGCCGGCTGCCCCGATCCGGCCGGCCCGTCCGGCACTCAGCAAGAACGCGAGCAGCAGCAGGGCCGGATAGAGATCGAACGCTGTCCCGACGCCGACCAGGACGCCGGCCAGCGTGACCCGCCGGCGCGACCACGCCCACAAGGCTCCGCAGGTGGCCGCGACGGAGAGCAGGTCCCAGCCGATCAGCCCGCTGAGTACGAGCACCGGCGCCGCGGCGAACCCCATCGCGTCCCACGGCCGCAGCCGATGGGTTCCCACCAGGAACGCCGCGGCCGCGAGCGCGGCGAGCAGCAACCCGACCGCGGCGACCGCGACGTACATCCTCGCTTCGTCCTGCACCGCGGGGTCGCTCGACACTTCGGACACCGGACGGTCGTCGCGATCCACGGTGCTGGGCCAACCGGTCAGCCCCTGAGCCGCCAAAGCGGCGAGGTAGGCCACCACCGCGGTCGGTGGGGTGTCGTCGGGCTCCGGCCAGCGGCCGCCATCGTCGGACATCGGAGGGACCCGCTCGGCCAGGCCACTGCTGGTGTAGTCGATCGGTAGATCGCTGTAGCAGAGGTTGGCGAACACCCGGCTGTCGTCCCACCACGCCCCTTGGGCGCAGGGATTCTTCTGGAGCACCGCGCCTGCCATCGCGATCGTCGTGACCATCAGGACGACGACGAGCGGACTCAGCCAGCGATGCGGCGCCGCGTGATCGCCGATCGGGCCGCCGATCGCCTCGCTGGCGGCCCGAACCACCGGGTCTTCACGACTCGGGCTTGCCGGCTCGGCGTCGGCACCACGCAGCATGTCGTGCAGCGTACGGGTTGGTGGACAGCCGCGATTTCGCGCCCTTACGGCTCCCGGTTAGGGGCGGTTCCTGGGCCACCGCCTGGGCCGCCTCCGCCGCCACCACCGCCGCCGCCCGGCCCGCCGTCGCAGAACAACCCGTCACAGGTCGGCGTCGTCTCGGTCGGGGATGGCTCGGTCGGGGTGGTCTCCGTCGGCGTGGTCTCCGACGGCGTGGTTTCGTGCGGATGCGTCGGATGCGGGGGGTGAGTCTTGGTCGGCGTGGTTTCCGACGGCTCGGTCTCCGACTCCTCGGTCTCCGTCGGCGTGGTCTCCGTCGGCGTGGTCTCAGTGGGCTCGGACTCGAGCTCCACCTCCGCTTCCGACTTCGGGAACTTGGGGCACTCCTTGTCCTCGTAGACGTCGCGCATGTACGCCCGCCACGTCTCGGCCGGATGGTCGCCGCCGTAGAACGTGTCGAGCCAGTCGTCGAGCTGACCGTCCCCGTCGTCCCGTACGAAGCTCACCGCGGTCGACAACTCCGGGGTATAACCCACGAACCACGACGACGACACGTGAGTGTTCTCGCCGATCCCGGCGGTCGCGGTGCCGGTCTTGCCGGCAGCAGCACATTTGAACCCGGCGTCGTAGCCCGTACCTTCGGGGTCGTCAATGACGTTACGCAGCGCCCAGCTGACGTTGTTGGCGATCTTCGCCTTGAACGCCTCGCGGGTCTTGACCTTGTGGTCGTACAGCGTCTTGCCGCCGCTGGCGTCGGTCACACTCTGGACCGTGAACCAGTCGGCCTCCTGGCCCTCGGCAGCGAAAGTGGCGTAGGCGTTGGCCATGTCGATGTTCGGGACCGGCGCGTAGCCCAGCGAGGTCACGGCCACCGGGTCGATTCTGTCGACCACGGCCTTCGGGATGCCGGCGCCCTCGGCGGATCGGAGGATCTTGTTGGCGCCGTCCTGGATGTCGTCGTCGCCCATCTGGAGGGTGAGGTCGACGAACGCCGTGTTGACCGAGTGCTCGGTCGCATCGAGCAACGTGATATCGCCGTAGGAGTCGCCGCCGGAGTCGCCCTGGTTCTCGACGTCTTCACCGGTGGCAAGGTAGTACGGCGATCTGCCGTCGAAGTAGTCATCGAGCTCGTAGCCGTCCTCCAACGCGGCAGCGATGGCGAACGGCTTGAACGACGAGCCGGGCTGGACGCCGTGGGTCGCCCAGTTGAACTGGGCGTTCTTGACCTGGCTCAGGTAGTTGTGCCCGGCATAGAGCGCCTTGACGGCACCGGTTCCGGGCTCGATGGATGACAAGGCGATGTGCAGCTGCTTGTATTTCTTGCCCCCGGCCTCCTTGACCTTCTGCCGCTCCTCCTTGACCACCTGCTGCGCGGCGCGCTGCTTGGCATAGTCGAACGTCGTGACGACCTTCAGGCCGCCGCCGTAGATGTCGGACTCGGTGAACTTGCCACTGTCGAGTAGCTCCTGCTCGACCAGGTCCATCAAGAAGCCCCGCTGGCCGCCGAGGGCGTTGCGCTCCTCGGGCTTCGGGAACTTCGGCAGCTCCTTTCCGAGCCTGTCGGCCTGCTCGGGGTCGATGCTGCCCATGTCGGCCATGCCGTCGAGCACGTACTGATAGCGCGCCAGCAACGCTTCTCGTGCTTCCTTGCCGGCGGCCGGGTCGTAGGCGCTCGGCGAGTTGAGCACCGAGGCGAGCACCGCACCCTCCGCAACGGAGAGGTTCTGGACGTTCTTGTCGAAGTACGCGAGGGCTGCGGCCTGGATGCCGTAGGCGCCACGGCCGAAGTAGATCGTGTTGAGGTAGCCCTGCAGGACCTCTTCCTTGGTCAGCTGCCGCTGGACCTTCAGCGAGAGGATGGCCTCCTTGAGCTTGCGGGTCCAGGTGCGCTCCTGGGTCAGGTAGAGGACCTTGACGTACTGCTGGGTGATCGTCGATGCGCCCTGCGTCGATTCGCTACGGGCGTTGCTCCACGCGGCTCGGATGATGCCCTTGATGTCGATGCCGGCGTTGTCCCAGAACGTCCGGTCCTCGGCCGAGATCACCGCGTCCTGGACGTGATCCGGCACGGCCGCGAGCTCGACCGCGTCCCGGTTCTGGATCGCGAACGTACCGAGCAGGGTCTTGCCGTCGGAGTAGTAGACCTCGGTGGTCTCGGTCGTGAAGTCCTCGTTGGGATCGGGCACGTCGATCATCGAGTACGCAAGGAAGAACGCGCCAACGCCGGCGATGAGTAACAGGACCAGGCCGAGCGCAGTCCACTTGAGCAGCCGACGCGGCAGCGATTTCTTCGTCGGTTCGTCATCCCAGTAGCCGTCATCCGGACCATCGGGGCCGTCCGGCCCGCCGGGTCCACCGCGGTCGTAGTCCTGCGTCGTCGGATCGTCGTCGACGAGCTCGATACCCAGGAACCGACGGCTCCGGCGGCGACTCGGCGCGCTCACGTGCCGGTGACTCACCTTGCTGACTCCTGTGACTGAACGACGCCGTCACGTCGACGGCGCTGCGGGACGGGCCGCCCCACAGTGTGGCAAGGATCGGCCCCGAACCCGAAACCTCCCGCATTTCGCATCGGGCCGATGTATCGGTACGATACAAACAAGCGCGCGCTATGTAAGGAAGCGCAGCGAAAGTCGACCACAAACGTCGAGAGGAAACAGTCGTGGCCAAGCGCGGTGCCGCACTCGAGTTGGCAGTCCTGGGACTGCTGCACGAGTCGCCCATGCACGGCTACGAGCTACGCAAACGGGTGAATGCGTTGTTCGGTTGGGGTCGAGTCCTGTCGTACGGCACGCTCTATCCCTGCCTCAAGCAGCTCCTGCGGGGTGGTCTGAT
Source organism: Nocardioidaceae bacterium (assembly GCA_032154865.1). Taxonomy (GTDB): domain Bacteria; phylum Actinomycetota; class Actinomycetes; order Propionibacteriales; family Nocardioidaceae; genus DATFRX01. The sequence continues at coordinate 361 of JALDXR010000016.1, read as the reverse complement.
CACTCAAGCCGACACGGAGTCGGCGGTCAAGACCGGACGGCGAGCTCGCATCGTTTACAAGCTCACCGCCGAGGGCAAGGAGCACTTCGCCGACCTGATGGCCGAAGCCGGGCCGTCGGCGTGGGACGACGAGAGCTTCGGCGTCCACTTCGCGTTCTTCGCGCAGACCGATGCGGAGACTCGGATGCGCATCCTGGAGGGTCGGCGCAGCCGGCTCGAGGAACGGATGGCGCGAGTACGAGCCGCCCTGGCGCGCACCCGCGAGCGCGTCGACGCGTACACCCTCGAACTTCAACGGCACGGACTCGACTCGGTCGAGCGCGAAGTGCGCTGGCTCACCGAGCTGATCGACGTCGAGCGC
>JALDXR010000305.1:0-5128 GCA_032154865.1 Nocardioidaceae bacterium | reverse complement strand
GGGCGGCCAGGGTCACGACCGGTGGGTCGTTGTCGGCCGCCAGCAGGCTCTCGGTTTCGTCCAGGTCGCGACCCAGCGCTTCGTGCAGCGCGTCGACGATCCACGGCGGATGGCTGTGCCGGATCGCGAGGTGACCCAGCGGGTCGGACGCTCGGTCCGGGGCGACCCTGGTGACCCAACCGTCGAGATCGGTGCTCGCCACCCGACGCAGCACGGCGTTGACCAGCCCGGCCGGACGCCGACTCACCCGGGCCCGGACCAGGTCGACGCTGGTCGACACGGCCGCATGCGACGGCGTACGCATGGACAGCAGCTGATGGCATCCGAGCCGCAGGACGTCGAGCACCATCGGATCGAGCTCGGCCAGCGGCCTCGTCGCCAGCTGGTCGATGACCGCGTCGTAGAGACCGCGCATCCGTACGGTGCCGGCCGCCAGCTCGGTCGCGAACGCGGCGTCCCGCTCGGTGAGCCCGCGCTCGGTGAGCAGCGCCGGGAGGAGGAGGTTGACGTAGGCGTCCCTCTCTCGCACCGCGGCCAGCACGTCCAGCGCGACCGAGCGAGCCGGGTCGACCTCAGTCCGCGTCGATGCCAAGGCGAACTCGACCCTCCAGCCGCGCGCCGCGGGCCCAGGCGGCGGCGTCCATCGCGCGTTTGCCGGGCGGCTGCACGTCGCCGAGTGCGACGGCGTGGGTGGCCGTGCCGACCTGGACCTGGCTACGGCCGACGTCGAGCTCGCCCGGCGCGAGGTGGTCGATCTCGGGAAGCAGCCGGACCGGACCGAGCTTCAGCCGGGCGTCGTCGAGCGTCGTCCACGCACCGGGTGACGGCGTACCCGCACGGATCCGCCGGTCGACCGCGAACGCCGGCTCGTTCCAGCGGACGCGTACGTCGTCGGGCTCGATCTTGGGAGCATGCGAGACGCCGTCGGCCGGCTGCGGCTGCGGCTCGAGATCGCCGAGCTCGAGATGGTCGATCGTGTCGACCAGCAACGGCGCGCCGCCGGCCGCCAGCCGCTCCAGCAGATCGCCGGCCGTGTCGGTCGGACGGATCGGCTCGGTCACGGTGCCGTAGGTCGGCCCGGCGTCGAGCTCCTTCACGATCTGGAACGTCGTCGCCCCGGTCACCGTGTCACCGGCCAGCACCGCATGCTGCACCGGTGCCGCACCGCGCCAGGCCGGCAGCAGCGAGAAGTGCAGGTTGACCCAGCCGTACGGCGGGATGTCGAGCACGCTCTGCGGCAGCAATGCGCCGTAGGCCACGACCGGGCAGCAGTCCGGGGCGATCTCGTGGAGCTGCTCGACGAACGCCGGCTCGCTCGGCCGCGACGGCGTCAGCACCGGCACCCCGAGCTCGGCCCCACGGACCGCCACCGGCGACGGCTGCGGACGCCGGCCGCGTCCCGACCGCGCCTCCGGACGGGTCAGCACCGCGACCATCTCGTGTCGGCTGGCCGCCAGCGCGTCGAGGGCGGGCAGCGCCACCTCAGGGGTGCCGGCGAACAGCAGCCGCACGGGTCACATGCCCTTTCCGAACATCGGATGCGGCGACACCTTCACAGTCGGGGCCGGGCCACCGGACCACTCGGCTTCCCGGATCGCGCGCATCGCGGCCTTCCGCGTCGCCCGATCGAGCCGGTCGACGAACAGCACGCCGTCGAGATGATCGGTCTCGTGCTGCAACGCCCGGGACAGCAGGTCCGAGCCCTCGATGCTGATCGGGTCGCCATACATGTTGAAGCCCTTGGCGACGGTCCGCAGCGCGCGTACGCAGTCGAAGGTCAGCTCGGGAATCGACAGACAGCCCTCGGGACCGAACTGCGTCTCGTCGGACAGTTCGAGCTCCGGATTGATCAGATGACCGACCTCACCCTCGACGTTGTAGGTGAACACGCGAAGTCCGACACCCAGCTGCGGCGCGGCCAGGCCGGAGCCCGGGGCGTCGAGCATCGTGTCGGTCAGGTCGTCAACCAGGGCGCGCAGTTCGGCGTCGAAGTCGGTCACCGGAACTGCCTTGGTGCGTAGCAGTGGGTCCCCGAACAGGCGGATCGGGCGAATTGCCATGGGGTGGTGGCTCCTTCAGGGCTAGGGCGACCAGTGTATTGAGGTCGCGCAAGCGCAGGTCCGGGCCAGCCGGACCGCGAACTCACTCGCGACCTGCCCATGCGTCGCCGGCCTACTCCAACTCGTACGGGTCGACCCGAATCCGCAAGGGCGGCGCCTTGCGAGCACTGCGCTGGGACTGGATCCGCTGCAGCGTCGACGACAGCGCCGAACCGAGCCGTCGCGGAACCCGGATCACCAGGCGGACAACGTCGTCGTCGGTCGGAACCGGCCCGAGCACCTCACTCGGATCCGGCCACGACTCGGCACGCAACGGCGCCACCTCATCGGCGGGGCCACTCACCGTCGCGAGCCGAACTGCCGGTGGCAACCGGGCCGACCGGCGCTCGGCCAGCTCCCTCGCGGCGAAGCCCACCGGATCGGCCCGCACGAGCGCCTGGACCGGCGGCGCCGAGGCCGACCCGACCAGGATCACCCGACCGCCCTCGTCGGCCGGACGCACCAGTGCGACGACATGGGACCAGCGCCGGACTGCTTCCTCGCCGGTGCGCAGATCGGCTCGGGCCAGCACGAGCGACGCGTCGAGGATGAGCGCTGCGGCGTAGCCGCCGTCGGCCACCGGCTCGGCGCCAGGCGTCGCGACGATCACCTGCGGCCGGCCGTCGATGTGGTCGAGCACCCGGTCGCCCGACGAGGTCCGGACCGGCACGCCCGACACGGCCCGGCCGATCTCCTCGGCCGTCCGGCGCTCGCCGATGACGGGCGCCCGTAGGTCGGTGCCGCCGCACTCGGCGCAGACCCAGTCGGCCGCGACCGTGCCGCACCAGCGACAGGCCGGCGCGGCTTCGGACTCCGGCTGCGCCAGCGGCCCCTGACAGCTCGCACAGCGCGCGGGCTCGTGACAGGTGCGACAGGCCAAGGCGGGTCGATAGCCGCTGCGAGGCACGCTGACCAGCACCGGGCCGGCCGGCGCGCTCTCTCGCAAGACGGTCTGGGCCTCGTGTGGGAGCCGAGCGCCCCGGCCGGCGGGATCGCGCCCGGCGGCGCCCGGCGAGGCACCGGCCACGATGACCCGGGGACCAGCGCGCCGCCGCCGATCGGAGTCGGCCGCGAGGTCGACGCACCAGCCGGACTCGACGAGGGACTGCGCCTCGACCGATCGGGCCGGCCCGGCCAGCAGCACGGCCGCGGTTGCCTCGTGAGCCCTGGTGAGCAGCACCTCGCGGGCGTGCGGATAGGGCGCCCGGGGCTCCGCATGCAGATCGTCGCCGTCGTCCCAGACCACCACCAGGCCGACGTCGTGCACCGGTGCGAATGCCGCCGCTCGGTTGCCGATCGCGACTTTGATCTCGCCCCGGGCCAGCGCCAGGAACGCGCGGTAGCGCGCCTGCGGCCCCAGTGCGGCGGTGAGGACGACATGCCGCTCGGGGCCGCCGAGCACCGCCGTCAGCGCCGCGTCGAGACGGTCGACATCGCGTACGTCGGGGAGGCAGACCACGGAGCCGCGTCTCGAGTGCAGCGTCGCGAGCACGGCGTCGGCGAGGAGCTTCGGCCAGTCGGCCCGGGGCAGCGTCGGCACGCAGACCCGGGGACTGGCGCCGCCGGCGAGCGGATCGAGCAATCGGGACTGACCGTCGTAGGGCTCCCACCGCGCACCTTCGAAGGCCGGAAGTGGGCGAGGCGACTCAGCGGCGGTCCGTTCGGCCTGCTCCTCGCGAGCGTGTCGCGGTGGGACGGCCAGCCGCGCGACGTCGGCGAAGGTGCCGGCGTAGCGGTCGGCGATGGTTCGGCACAGCCGGGCGATGTCGGGACGCAGCACGACCTCGGGCGAGACGACCCGCTCGAGTCGGCCCAGCCGGCCGGTGTGGTCCGACGTCTCGACCCGGTCCAGGATGAAGCCGTCGAGGCGTTGGCCCGCGAACCGCACCCGCACCCGGCACCCTGGCCGAGCGGCTTCGTCCTGAGCCTCCGTGACGACGTAGTCGAACGGCCGATCCAGATGGGCCAGCGGCATGTCGACCGCGACCTGGGCGATCGGGCGCTCCGCCGCCGTCCCCGGCGCCGGCTTCGGCCGACGCTTGCGGACGGCGTCGCGCACCAGGGCCAACTGCTCCGGCCCGTCGGACTCCGTCTCCTCCACGCCTCGGTTCTACCAGCCGAATCAGACGCCGCGGCGGTCGTCCACAGGCTCGAGGCGCTCGAGCAATCCACGCGCGACCAGATGCGACCGCAACGACGCGGCGTCGACGAACCGCTCGGCGTCGATCCCGACCGCACGGGCGGCCGCGACGTTGGCGGGTGCGTCGTCGGTGAAGAACGTCCGCTCCGGCCTCAGCTCGTACCGTTCGAGCAGCGTCCGGTAGATCCGCTCGTCGGGCTTGGCGACCCGCTCCTCCCCCGAGACGACGACCCCGTCGAACTCGGTGAGGGCGTCGATGTGGTTCTGCGTCAGCGCCCACTTCTCGATCGAGTAGTTGGTCAACGCGTACACCGGAACACCGCGGCTGCGCAGCTCGCGCCCGAGTGCGATCACGTCGTGGTCGACGCCGCCGATCGTCTCGATCCAGCGTTCGTCGTAGGTGCGGATCCAGGACTCATGCTCGGGATAGCGCCCGATCGCCTCCGCGACCGCATCGGCCCAGGAGCGGCCCTGGTCCTGCCTCAGGTTCCACGCCGGTGAGCACACCTCGCGAAGGAACCACTCCCGGGTCTCCTCGTCGGGAATGACGTCACGAAACAGATGCCGCGGATCCCAGTCGATCACGACGCCGCCGATGTCGAAGACGACGGCCCGGTGCGACGGCGTCACGCGCCCGCGGCTGCCCGCAGTGCGTCGGCGCGATCGGTGCGCTCCCAGGTGAACGCGGGCAACTCGCGGCCGAAGTGCCCGTACGCCGCCGTCTGGGCGTAGATGGGCCGGAGCAGGTCGAGGTCGCGGATCAGCGCGGCCGGCCGGAGGTCGAACACCTCGCGGACCGCGGTCGCGATCTGGCCGGCCGGTATCTTCTCGGTTCCGAAGCAGTCGACGTAGAAGCCGACCGGCTGCGCCTTGCCGATCGCGTACGCCA
>JALDXR010000304.1:0-5133 GCA_032154865.1 Nocardioidaceae bacterium | reverse complement strand
TGCTTCATGATGCCTGTCGTCTCTCTTTGCTCCGAGCAAGGATCGCACGCATCTTGTCGAAGACCTCTTCGTACTTGGCGATGAGCGCCTCGTGCTCGGCGATGAGCGCCTCAAACTCATCGACAGCGGTGTTGTAACCGAGCGCCCAAGCAGTCTTCGTGTCGACGCGCATCGCCAATGCTGGAGCGTCGAAGGGAACAACCCGCTTCATGCCGGCAACCGATCCTCGGCGCACTCGTGCGGGATGTCCTCGTGGCCCTTGGGCTTGATGCACGTGACCCAGGTGTCGATGGAGCCCTGGCGCCAGCGGAAGCCGCACGGCGCGGTGATGCGCATCGCCGGCAGGTAACGCCAGCCGAGCCCGCACTGGACGGTGTCGGGCGCCTGGCGCGGCGTGGGCTCGTCGCGCTCCCACGGCATCGCCCAGTACAGCGCGTAGTTGCCCGAGAGCACGACGCTGAGATCGGCCAGCTCGAACACGAGGACGTCGTCGCCGCGGTCAAGCCAGCCCTGCAGCGCGTTCAGCTCCTCGACGGTGTAGCCGCCCTTGGCGACCATCAGCTCGACGGCCTCGGTCAGGTTGGTGGTCTCGATGAGTGTCATGGTTGATGTACTTCCTCCAGCGCCAATGCGAGCGCCGTGACATGGTTGGTGTATGGAGACGGGTGGATCCCATCGTGACGGTCGAAGACCTTCTTCAGCTCACCGACGACGACACGAAGTGCACCGACGGTGTCGTGGTTGTCGATGATGTTCTGCAGCTCGGCGACGAGTCGTTGCTCAGCCATCGGTGCCTCCCTCCACAGGTTGTCCCCCATCTGTGGACAACGGGCGGTACTGGTAGTGCGTCCCACCGGCGGGCCCGAAGTAACGACTGACCTCGATCCAGCCCTTCTCGATCAGCTTCGAGCAGGCGCCCTTCGAGCCGACATACTTCCAGTCAACCCAGCCGTGGGTGCCGGTGTGCCGGCGGGACAGCCGCACGATGTCGTCGTAGACCTCGCGCTGATGCTTGGTCAGCTTGCCTCGGGGCGGGCGCACCGGCGTCGGCTGGATGACCATCACCTGGACGGGGATGTCAAGAGGGTTGAGCGCCGGCTTGGGGATGAGGTCGAGCAGTGACTCGACGGCGTCGACCAGTCCGAGGTACGCACCGATGTCGTCACCGTCGCAGCCCGAGCTGAGGTTCGCCTGGGCGAGCGCTGAGTCCAACTCGGCGATGAGGGTGTCGGGGATGTCGACGTTCACGGCAGCACCCCCCAGACCAGCAGGCGGCCGGCGAGGTCGAGGGCGTGGTTGGCCCAGACCTCGTTGTGGTTGTGGCACTCCTTGCCGCTGTGCCCGAACTCGTGGAGCAGGAGGGCGACCTGATCGGCCTCGTTGCCGGCCTCGAACCACTTCCACCCGCCGGGCAGCTTGTGCACGGCGAAGGTCAGCGAGGTCCCGCCCATCTGGGCGCAGCACGTGACGTCGCGGTTGGCCACGATCGACACCGACAGTGACTTGTCGAACAGGTGGCGGAACGCCTTCTCGGCGTACTCGGCGATGCGCACCGCGTCGACGGTCCACTCGGACCGCGGGATCGGCTGCGCCGGCACGGTCGACGGCAACGTGGGGAACAACTGACCGGCGGGAGCGGCGAAGCTCGGATCCTCGTCGCGCACCCGCTTGATCGCCGCCCACTCGTCGCCCGAGTAGCTGCCGCCGTAGATCACGGTGCGGTCGTTCGACTGGGCCCGGGCGTTCGCCTCGCGGTCGTGGCTGTCGTAGGTGAGGGCTCCCTCACCGTGGCGCAGATCGACGAGCCGGCGCACCGTGACCGGAGCGGCGTCCTTCAGTGCGGCGCGGCTCCAGGTGTTGGCGTCAGCGACGGTGAGCGTGTCGACCATCAGGTCGGTGACGGCGACGCGGATCCGCTGGAGCTGAGCCTCGGGAACCTGATCCCGCTTGACGTCCTGCTTCAGCCGGCCCTCGACGTTGACCGACCACCGGATGTCGATCTTCTGCACCGGCATGCCGAGCACGTACAGCCAGGCGCCGTGCTCGGCATCGGGCTCGTGGAGCGTGAGCCGGGTGACCTTCTCGGAGGTCTGCATCACACCGTCCTTGAGCGCCAGCAGTCGCAACGACGCCTTGGTCTCGTCGAGCACCGGCGATGACTGAAGAACCTCGCCGTTGACCCGCACGGTCTTGCCGACGGGCACGAGCACACGGCGAGCGGCGGCGACCATCTTGTCCCGCTCGGTCGCCGGCACGTCGAGCACGAACCGGTGGTACGAGCCCACCTCGGTGCGCCGGCGGCCCGTGGTACGGGTGCCGTCCTCGTTGAACTTGACCGAGCCGGTCATCGTCTCGACGGTGCCCTCGACGGCCCAGGCGAGGACGAGCTTCTCGCCGACGTTCATGAAGCCGCGCTTGGAGCTGTCGTCCGCCTTGGTCGACGGGGCGAACAGCGTGAAGGCGTGGCGCAGATCGGCGTAGCCGCGGGGATCGTTGTCGACGATCGTCAGCACCGTGCGGGAGCGCACCGTGGTGCCCCGCACGACGAGCGGCTCGATGACGAGGTTGATCTCGTCAGCGTCGGTGTCGACGGCGTTCTGCAGCATCTCCCACACGAGGGTGGAGAGGCCGTTGGTCATCCGGCGCAGGCCGGCACGGTCGATGTCGAACCAGCTCATCGCTCGATCCCATCGGTGTCGTAGCCCCGGTCTTCGAGGGGGCACGGGCCGGCGCCCGGGTAACCGTGACCGACGGCGTCGCACAGCGAGCAGGTCGGACCCTCGTAGCCGTAGTCGATGGGCCCGTAGATGACCTCCTCGGCCTCGGCCGTACGCCCGGTGGCGAACAGGCGAGCTGCCTCAGTGGCGGTGGGGAACGGGAGATCCTCGTGCGTGACACCATCGAAGGTGAGGGTGAATGTGCGGACACCGTGTTCGGTGCCCTGCCGGGTGATAACTGGAGTGCTCATGGCAGGAAGTGTACACCGTCGGTGTGCGGCAACAACGTCACCGTTCATCTTTGTTGAACCAGCCGGCACGCTCGGCCTGGCGCTCCAAGCTGATGTGCGAGGACCAGCCGACGTGCCCACAGCTGCAGCGGTACTCGAACGTCGTCCAGCTCTTGCGCGGGTGTCCCCGGCCAGTGCGACGCGTCGGCCTGGTGCGCCCGGTCAGCTCGGTGACGTGCCGAGCGCGCTCCCGGCCCGTGTCGGCGTTGCGGGCGTCACCCTGCCGGCGCGAGCCGTACCAGATGAGCCGCGCCTTGGCGCACTGGAACCAGATCGGGTACCCAGTGCCGTAGCCGGCCATCAGCGCTTGATCCTGAGCTTGCGTTTCGCCGGCGCCGGCTCCATGGCATCGAGCTGTGCGAGCAGCTCGGCACAGGCGTCCTCGATGGTGGGCCCGATGGCGTGCAGGAGGTGCCCAGAAGGCTCTGTACGGGTCGAGGCGCCCCAGCCGGTCTCTGGATACCCCACAACGACGATGAGCGCCTTAGAGCGCCTCCTGAGGGCCTCTGACGGGCTCTCAGCTGTCATCGCCGGCGTCCTCGACCAGGACGGTGCCGCAGGCGCCACACTCCTGATGTCCGTCGGAGCGGAACGCCCGCTTCTCCCGGGGGTGCTCGCAGACCTCGAACGCCTCGATGGCGCGCAGCAGTTCCTGCGCCGGCCCGTGGGTGCTCGACGAGGTGTTGGGGATGAGGTTGGCTCTCCACGACCGAGCTGCGATCAACAGCCGTGGCCACTTCGGATCCAGACTCTCAGCCATTGGGCCACCGCTCCGGGTGCATGCTGCGGAACTCCCAGTACGTCCGGTTGGCGTGTCGGATCCGAGGATCCTTCATCACCTCTTCCACCTTCTCCGGGGTGAGCTTGCGCCGGCCGCCCTTGTCGTCGAACTCGCACCACCGTCCGCACTCAAAGCAGATGCACACGTCACCCTCCTCAGGCGCATGTTCACTGGTCATGTTGGCCGCACCGTCCTGGAGCGCCCCGCAGTGCGGGCACATCGACCATGCGACGTGATGATCGTACGGAGCGCCGTGCCGCTCAGACATCGCGCCCTCGTGCTCGGCCCCGGGCTCGTCGAGCGCCGGCGGACAACGGCAGCTGTTCGAGGTACTCGATCGCACAGCGCCGGCAGAAGAACCTGGGCCCAGGCGCCTCGTCGTACATCGTCGTGACCTCCAGCTCGGCCGGCTTCGAGCACGTCCCGCCCTCGGGCATCTTCCGCCCCAGTGGCAGCACGCCCTCGACGAGGAGCATGGTCTGCTGTTCGACACTCAGTGTGTTCCAGCAGTGCATGCCCCAGTAGCCGCGCTCAATCATCGGCGGTGTCGCTCAGACGCAGCCGACCGATCGGACCGGCGGTCTCCTGGTGCTCCTCCAGGTGCTCGGCGAGGAGGTCGAAGAGGAGGGCGACGTCGGCCACGAGATAGCCCAGCTCGTCCTCGACGCCGCGCTCCAGCGACCGGCCCTCCAGCTCGTGAGCCTTGGCCCGCACGATGCGGGCCCGCTGCTCCGGTGTGAGGTTGTTCATCAGTCCTCCAGATCCCAGGCGTCCAAGGCCTCCTCGACACTGATCGGCTCGGCGCTCTCGTCGAGCAGGACGTTGGTCCGCCCGTCGAGCGTGCTCGACACCGCCGCCTGCTTGCCATTGAGAGCGGCGATCACACGATCATCGTAGGTGTCACGGCCATTGGCGCCGATCATCCAGTGCGACAGCACCAGCTCGGTCTGACCGATGCGGTCGGCACGGGCCTCGGGCTGGGTGACCTCATCAGGCGTCTGGCCGAACTCGGCGAACACGACATGCTTGGCGGCGGTGAGGTTATGCCCAACGCCACCGGCATTGATGTTGAGCACGAGCACCCGCTTCTCACCGGACTGGAACGCCGCCTTGGCCGCCTCGGTCGCGTCGGCCGTCATCCCGCCGTAGATCTTGTCAGCGTCGAACTTCTTCGCCAGCTTCTCGACGATCTCGCGATGGTGGGCGAACACGAGAACCTGATCGCCCTGCTCGACGATGTCCTCGACGTGCTCGATGACGGCCGGCAGCTTGGCCTCGCCGATCAGGCGACGCAGCTCGCCATAGATCTTGAGGATCGCACCGCGGGGAACCGAGCCGGGCTCCT
>JALDXR010000303.1:0-5140 GCA_032154865.1 Nocardioidaceae bacterium | reverse complement strand
TTCGCCGGAGCAGGCATCCTGACGCCGAAGCAGGTGTATCCGGTCGTCGTCGGCTCCAACCTCGGCACGACGTTCACGGTCGTGTTCGCGGCGTTCGCGGTCGTCGGACAGGACGCGAAGATCGGCCTGCAAGCAGCCTTCGTGCATCTGATCTACAACCTCTTCGCGATCATCGTGATCTACGTGATACCCCTCCTGCGCCCGGTGCCACTGTTGTGCGCCGAGAACCTTGCCCGCCTCGCATCCCAGCGCAGGTGGGTCCTCGCCGTCTACATCGGCACCGTCTTCGTCGCGCTGCCCGCCCTCGTCATCATCCTGGGAGGCGTGCTCTAGGTACGGCGGCCAGAGCGGCGCCAGAACCGTCAAGCGACATGGAGACTGGGTCGGTAGGTGAGCTCTTGGATGTCGCCGTCGAGTGTCCGGCTCTCGATCAGCTCGAGGTCGAAGTCGGCCGCGCCACGGAAGATCGGGTCCGCCCCGGTCTGACCGGTGATGACGGGGAAGAGCGTCACCTGGACGCGGTCGACCAGGCCGGCGGCCATCAGCGCCCAGTTCATCGACAGGCTGCCGTTCGAGCGCAACGGCACCTCGGACTCCTCCTTGAGCCGGGCAACGACCTCGACGGCGTCACCGCTGACGAGGGTCGCGTCCGGCCAGTCGAGTGGGCCTTCCAGCGTGGTCGACACCACGGTTGTCGGCAGGTTCCTCATTCGAGTGTTGACCGGGTCGTCCACCACCGACTCCTCGATGCTGGGGCCCAGTACCTGCACGAACTGCCGATAGGTGTTGGCCCCGAGGACCATCCGCTGCTCCTCGCCGTACAAGGCGAGGCGGCGGTCGAGGAACTCCGGTCCTTGCTTGCTCCAGTAGCCGCCCCAGTCGGCGTCGGGGCTGAAGGAGCCATAGCCGTCGAGGGTGGAGAAGACGTCGAAGGTGTAGGTCGCAGTCATGTCGTACTCCTCGTATGCGGTGGGTCGGTGCGGGGACGTCTCATCCCTGCTACGAACACCTCTGCCTCGATCCGACATTGCCTCCCGGATCGCAGTCGAGCGAACGGACTCTGGGCTCCTGACGCATGGGGCATACTTCCGTCGTGAGCATCAGCCGGGCAACGCTCGGAGATCCCGACCAAGCCAGCCGCCGCAAGACTCCGTGGCTCGGCATCGTGCGCGCCATCATCTACCTTGCGTTCGGAACGTCCTATCTACCAGTCGGCGAGGATCAGCGACCCCGTCGAGCTGCTAGCGGATCCGTTACCGAGACGGACTGATACCGGACGGAGGACTCGACGGTGGTCGACGACGCCGACTATCCACGACTCCAGGAGCCCGAGGCGATCCGAACGAAGGTCGCTGTTGTCGCAGTCGTGCTCACGGTTGCGGCGTGGCTTGCCTGGCTCGGGTGGGACCAGCAGCGGAACCCCGATGAAACTGGACCGTATGAAGCCTGGCAGGTCGTCGGATTGGCGTTGACGCTCGCGGTCGTGGCCGCAGCCAGCAGCTGGTGGTCGGTAGACCTGTCCGAAGCGATGGTGGTCGTTGTCTTGATGGCCGCCGCGTTGACCGTGTCCGCGTCGATCGACTGGGCGACCGACAAGACCCCCGACGCTAGCTTCTGGATGCTAGGGGCGGGTTTTCTCTTCGCCGGCACGATGCTCGGCCTGTGGCTCGTAGCCGGCCTGACCCGCGGTGTATGGCAATGGACCCATCGATCCTGAGCCGCAGATCCGGCCGGCGGGTAGGGAAGCTTTGAGTGACGGATAAGGCATTGTTCCGATGTGCCGGCGGTCCTTAGGCGACGAGCCTTGCACCACAGTTCTCAGAGCCGTCGACGAGCACAAGCGGCCTCGCCTCGAACTCGTACGTCCGATCTAGGCGCTTTGGCTCGGATAGCAGTACGGAGTGCATCACCATGCGCCTATCGGCCAGACATCGTCTCAGAATCGTCGCCTGCCCGGAGCCGGGGTGCGACGCCGCGGCCGAGGTCGTCGACCGCCACACCTTCCACTCGACCGGTGGGCGAGTGTCCATGGTGCGTACCCGCTGCGTCGGCAAGCACATCCGGGATTGGATGGACGTCGCGGCATGAGCGACTCGGCACCTCATTGGAGAGCCCATCGAACGGTGATCGCAACTCCAACCGTCTGCGATCCGGGCTCGATCGAGAAGGAGGAGACCTCGGCGGCGGCGGCGCGGGCCTTCATGACGTAGCGATTGCCTTGAGGCGCCTCGCTCACGTGCAAGACTGCACCGAGGTCTCGCCCGGACAGCCTGGCGTACTGCCGAGCCTTGTCCATTGCGTTCGCCCACGCTTTCGTACGAGCGTCCATCAGGGTGTCCTCCGGAGCAGCAGCGCCGAGCGAGATCTGATGAACTCGACTCGCATCGCCGCCCGCGTCAACGATCGCCGCCAACACGGTGCCTGCGGCCGCAACATCGCGAACGGTGACCTCGATCCCCATCGAGACCCGAAAGCCTGGCCCCGTGCCGCGGCCACGACGGCCCGCCCGGACATCGATGTGCGTGGAACGAAGATCCTCGTCTGCCGCACCGTGGTCGCGAGCGGCAGACAGCATGGCCTTCAACGAAGCATCGGCCGCTGCGAACGCTTCACCGACCGCATTCGCCTTCCCGACGGCGGCCACATGAATGCGGGCGCGATCCGGAGTCGTCGTCGTGGATCCGTATACGGTTACCTCGACGAACGGATCCTCGGGCATACGAAGATGTTCTCATCTCACCGGCCGCGCTGCCGACTCACAAGCACGACTCGGGTGCTTCAGGCCGGTGTGACGGCCTCGTGAACCTGGTCCAGCATCTCCTGCTCGCCCTTGCTGACCCGCTCCGCGTGGAACCCCAGGAATCCACCCTCCTTCGCTGCGTTCGCAGCGGCCTGCGCCGTAGCGACCAGCCACCGGCCGAACGCCGCCGTCTCCTCGGCCGTCGCCTTGGCCGCGACGATCGACTGGACGGCACGCAGCTCGACGAGCACCTGCTCACCGCTCGGCGCCTCTCCCTCTGTGGTGGGGCGGTATCCCTTGAGCGGATTCTGCTTCTGCTGGGTCTTGGCCTGGATGTCGAGGGCCACCTCGGTCACCAACTGCTCCCGGCTCGGCGGGTTCGTCGCCGACCGGAGAGTAGCCATCGTCTCCTTCGCGGCCTCGATCGGACCGCCGGGATCGGCCAGCGAGATGGCCAGGCCGGCCACAAACGGCGCCCGTACGATCCGGCTCCACTCGTCCTCGGAGAATTCACTCTTGGTCGTCACAGCACATCCCTTCGTTCGGAGGCTCACGGGTGGACTACTCGCCGCCGTCTGCGCTCCCGACTGCCAGTCTCCTCGGCGGCGCCGGGCAATGTCACGCACCGGCGGTCCTTGGGGCGCGCGTCGTGCGAATGCTGATTCGGCCAAGCCGGTACGGCGCTCGCTGCGAATAGCAGGTGATGGACCTGACCCGCCAGGCGATCACAGGGAGCCCGCATGAACACCCACCGCAGCAGGTCACGCCGTGCCCGGAAGACCGACGCCACCACGCGCACGAGATCCATCGCAGGCGCGCTTGGCGCCGGTCTGCTAGCTGCCCTCGCGATGGCCGACGCTTCGCCTGCACAGGCGGCTGAACCGCCTCCGGTGAGCTGCATCGCCGACACTCCGGTCGACCCGCTCGGCTTCGGTTACCTCCTTGACCGTGGGAAGTTCACGACCATCTCCCACCCGGACGACATCCTCGAGACGCTGCCCCTGGGCATCAACGAGCGCGGACAGATCGTCGGGGGATACGACACCGCCGGCTTCGTCGTTCATGGATTCCTGCTCGACCGCGGGCGGTACCAGACGATCGACTTCCCGGGGGCGACGAGAACGTTGGCGGACCGGATCAACGCCCGTGGCCAGGTCCTCGGCCTCTACGAGGACACGCGCGGGGGGTGCCACGGTTTCCTGCTCGACCAGGGCCGGTTCACCACCATCGATTTCCCCGGTCTGCCGACCCAGACCCTGGGCCTCAACGACCATGGTCAGGTCGTCGGCGGGATCGTCGACGTCGCGGCGTCCAAGATCAGGGGCTTCCTGATGGACGACGGCGAGTACAAGGCAATCGACTACCCCGACGCACTGGCGACCAATGCATTGGACATTAACAACCGCGGCCAGATCGCCGGCATCTATGCCGATGCCAATCGGGTCACACACGGCTACGTGCGCAGTCGAGACGGCAGCTTCACCACGATCGACGTCCCGCGCGCGACGGTGACGTTCCCGTACGGAATCAACAATCGCGGTCATGTCGTCGGCATCTACTGGGACACCGACCTCGTCCGGCACGGCTTCCTGTACAAGGACGGTGAGTTCACCACCATCGATCACCCGCGCGCGACCTTCGACACTCATGCCCACGACATCGACGACCGCGGTCGCATCGTCGGCTTCTTCGAGAACACCTCCTCGCCGCTGTCGACGTGGCAGCTGCGCTGACCTGCCGTCAGGGGAGCCGAGCGCGAACCACGATGGCGACGGCGACGCGGCCGTGGCGGTCGGGCGGGATGAGCCTGCGCATCAGGTCGATGACGTCGGACGAGAACAGCGGATAGAGGGCGCAGTCGTCGATGCTGAGCGGATCGCGGTGGACGATGTCGATGTCGACGAAGCCGGCCTTGGCGAGCCGGTGCACGAAGTCGGTCTCGGCGAGCGCGCCGGCGATGCAGCCGGCCCAGGCGGCGGGTTGGGTAAGGATCTCCGGCGGTAGGTCGTCCTGCTCCACGGTCAGGTCGGAGACGCACAGCCGCGTACCGGAACGCAGCACACGCGTGCACTCGGCCAGCACCCGGGCCTTCCGGGCCGAGAGGTTGATGACGCCGTTGGAGATCACGAGATCCACGCTGTCGTCCGGGAGCGGGATCGCCTCCATCTCGCCCTCGATCAGCTCGACATTGGCCAGACCGGCCGCTTCGGCCGCGGCACGAGTGTGGTCGAGCATCTCGGGGAGGAAGTCCAGTGCGAGCACCCGTCCGGTCGGTCCAGTACGTCGGGCGGCGAGGATGGTGTCGATGCCACCACCGCAACCGATGTCGAGCACGGTGTCGCCGGGCCGGATGTCAGTGAAGCTCAGATGGTTCGCGACCCCCAGTGCCCGGTTGACCGC
>JALDXR010000302.1:0-5153 GCA_032154865.1 Nocardioidaceae bacterium | reverse complement strand
CGCCCCGATCCGCTGGACGTCGCGGTGACGCTGGTCGAGCACGTCGGCGAGGGCCTCGACGGCGGCCTCGACGAGCTCACGGTCGGTCACCGTGAGGTCGACCGGATCGGTGGCCACGTCGGGCAGCAGATCGGTCAGCTCGCCGACGATGTCGTAGCCCGCGCCGCCCAGGCCGTCGACAATGCGTTTGCTCGTGTCGTGGCACCAATCGGCGAGGTCTGGCGGCAGGACCGGCCGCCGTCCGCCCTGCGGCGCCAACACCTGGCGAGCGAAGTAGGCCTTCGCGATCCGGCTGTGGCCGGCGCGCGGATGTGGCAGCCGGTCGCCGAGCGCGACATTGACCCGCCGCAGCAGCTCGGCCTGGGCCAGTCCCAGCGACTCGTTGGGCCGAGACACGTCCCGATTCAGGTCGGCGGATTCGATGTCCAGGACGCGGCAGAACCGTCGCAGCAGGAGCTCCGGATCGGCACCGGGCGGCGGCACGGTCACCACGTGGATCCGGTCGGCCGGCAGGTCGCCCCGCCAGCGTTCGGCCACGGCCACCGGGTCCTGCCGATCCCAGAAGTAGGCGGTCTCACGATCGTCGTCGACAACGGCCGCACAGAACCGGTCGTACGAGGCGACGCCGCGCTGCTGGATCTGCTGCTGCCAGGCGGCCGGGATCTGCCGCTGCAGATCGCGGACGGTGACGATCACATGGGTCTCGAAGTCCGACAGCCGGGCGCGTAGCCGGGCGGCCTGCTCGGCGGTGGCCGGCGCGAGGAGTTCGTGGGAGACGAGTACTCGCGGCGAGGTCGACTGGCTCAGCTCGGTCGACAGGCGTTCCAAGACGTTGTGCGCCTGCGGCGAGTCCATACTCGCATCGAGCTGCTCACGCACCGCGAGCGTCACGAAGAAGTGATCCTGGAAGTGACGCAGCGGCAGGAGCAGGCCGGCCGTAGCCAGTCGCTCCCGGGAGGCCCACAGCGTGTCCTGCAGGAAAGTGGTGCCGGTCTTGGGGCACCCGACGTGCAGGAAGAGCCGGCGAGGCGTGCTCACGCGCTCACCGTACTGGGGCGGTCGGCAGACCGGGTCGGCCGGCGCGCCTTGGCGAGCTCCTGGCCACGTCGTTGCCTTCTACGCCACATGCACATCGAGCTGAGCGAACGCGGCCTCCCACCGCGACACGATGTTCGGCATCGAGTAAGCGGCCGCGTCGGCCAACGCTGCCGCGCCCATCCGCTGACGCAGCTCGACCGAATCCATCAGCTCGACCAGCGCAGCGGTGAACGCGGCGGCGTCTCCGTCGGCGATCAGCCGGCCGTTGATTCCGTCCCGCACGACCTCAGCCGGACCGCGCGGACAGTCGTAGGCCACCATCGGCAGGCCGACGCTCATGGCCTCCAGCAGCACCATCGGGAACCCCTCGCGCTCGGAGGTCATCGCGAAGATGGCACTGTCGCGCAGCACGGCCGGCATCCGGTGGCTGTGCCCGGACAGGGTGACCCGGTGATCGACCCCGAGCTGCTTGATCAGCCTGCGCAGCTTCGGCTTCTCCGACCCGGACCCATAGATGTCCAGGCGCCAGTCGGGCCGGCTGTCGACGAGCGGCGCGTACACGGCGATCAGGCGATCGAAGGCCTTCTGCTCCTCCAGGCGTCCGGCGGCGACGACGACCTTGTCGGTGACCGCTGCGGCACGGTCGGCGACCGGCCAGGACAGCGCGTTCGGGATCGCGGTGATCCAGGTGTCGGCGTCCGGCAGCAGCGCCCGATAGTCCCGCTGATCCGCCCTGGTCAGCGGCACGAAGGCGTCCAGACCCTGGATCCCCCGGCACATCATGTCCCGCTCGTCCGGGTCGCGGGTGCGCCAGACGAAGTTCATGTGGTCCTGGCCGACCTTCGCGACGCCGGAGGGCGCGTACGAGCCGACGAAGAGGTTCAACGCCGGTGTGGTCCCGACGACCACGTCGGACCGAACGCTGCGAAGCGTGTCGATCAGCGGCTGATCGCTGGACGCCCAATGCCGAGGGTCCAGCGGCGCGATCGCCGACGGCTGTTGCCGTTCGAACAGCAGCTTCCTCGTGACGGGACGGCCGTGCTCGTCGACGCCACCCTCGGACAGGTCCCGCCGCTCGCCGTCCGGACCGAACGGACGCACGTCCATCACGTGTCGCACCGTGATCCGAGGGTCGATCTCGAAGGCCGGCTCGGTGCTTCCGCGCAGCAACCCGATGATCTCGACGTCATAGCCGTCGACGAGATGGTTGGCCAGGTTGATCACGGTACGTGGCACACCGTCGCGACCGTCGGCTCGCGGCAGCAGGAACGTGACGCGCCGCCGCGTACTCATCCGTCAGCCTCCGCCACGGGGCCATCATGCCGGACCGCAACGGACCGCCCGGCCGCCGGGCGCGTCCTCGGCGGCGGACGCGGCGCTCGATCGGGCGAGCTACTTGGCCGTACGCCGTCGGCGGCGATCGCCGCGTGAGCGACCCACCTGTGCCTCCAGCTTTCGGACCCTCGCTGCCAGCCGTCGATTGCGGCGCTGAAGTTGCTGCGCGTGGTCAGCGAGGTCGCCGACCCGATGGGAACGTTCGATCAGCCGATCGATCTCGGCCAGCTGCGAGGGTTCGTATTCCGAAGCCGCCAGGGCGTTGTCCGGTCGACCGCTGTCGAAGCCGAAACTCTTCAGGTCGTCGGCGTAGACCTCTTCGAGCACCTCAACGACATCGTCGGTGAAGGTCGCGCTCAGCGGCCGCAGCGGAGTGTCATTCGACGCGACGAGATCGGGCAATGGCGGACCGTCCTGCGCCTGGGTATGTTCCCGCAGATCCGCCATCAGCTCCTGCATCTGCGCAGTCCGATAGATCCGGCGCTATGGCGTGATCTCCGGTGTCAGCATGTGCGCCTGCGGCCGAAAGTGTGGATCACGGAGTATCCGAGCGCCCGACGGTCCGCGCAACGCGAGGACAAAACGCCGAAAATCCTCCTGGACGTCAGAAGTCGACGACGGGACGCTCGGCAGCCACGACTCGTCGGCGAACCTGGTCATGTACCGACGTTCTTGGAGCAGGAGCTTCGACTGCCACGCGGACCACACCCGTCCCGCCGGATGGCGCACCACACCGAAGATGAACCAGCTCTCCGGGTCGACCGCCGCCAGGTCATCGTCGGAGAGGTCATGCAGCGACGGTGTCTTCTGCCAGAGCGCACGTCGATGGATGGTCGTGGAGCGGGCGATCTCCGGGAGAACCGAGCCCCGAAAGTGTTGTGGGTCCTCGCCGTTGAGCTCGGCGATCAGCCACTTGAGGCTCGTACACGCCGCCTTCGGCGTGCGGACGTACACAATCCTCAACTGCGGCACGACATAGGACGAGACGGGCTCGGGTGGCAGTTGGGAACGCTTCATCTGCGGCTCAACCTCCGTAGCTGGTCAGTTACCGCCGGGCCAGCCGCGAGCGTACGGCAGCCACGTCAGTCTACGATTCCCGCCAACGACGGGCTGACATGCGCGAACGACAGACTTCGTACGCGTCACCCCAGATCCGCCAGGGCGGACTCGATGCCGCGATGGAACGTCGGGTAGGCGTAGATCATGTGGCGTAGCCGGTCGACGGGCACCTCGCCGTGGATGGCGACGGCCAGCGCGCCCAGCACCTCGCCGCCCCACGGACCGGCCGACGTGGCACCGACCAGGACGCCACGCTCGGTGTCCGCGACGAGCTTGATGTAGCCGTCGTTGCCGGCCTTGTGGATCCAGCCGCGCGTCGTGGCCGGCACCTGCGTCGAGCCGGTCGCGACCTGGAGCCCGGCATCGCGGGCCTGCGACTCACTGAACCCGACCGAGCCGATCTCCGGGTCGGTGAACGTGACGTGCGGCTGCGCCCGGTAGTCCGCCGGCGGTCCGTCCTGGCCGAGGATGTCGCGCACCGCGATCGCGGCCTGGTAGGTCGCCAGGTGGGTGAAGGCACCGTGCCCGGTGACGTCGCCGACCGCCCAGATCCCGTCCCCGGCGCGCATGTGGCCGTCGACCTCGATCGACCTGGCGCCCGGATCGAGCCCGACCGAGTCGAGGCCGAGCTTGTCGAGTGCGGACCGTCGACCGACCGCGACCAGCAGCCGTTCGCCGGTCAGCTCGGCATCGTTGTCGAGCCCCACCGTGAAGCGCTGGCCGTCGTGACTCACGCGGGTCGCCTTGCACCCGAGGTGCAGTTGGATCCCTTCGCGCTTGAACACGTCCTCGACCAGCTGCGACGACTCCGGCTCCTCGACCGCCAGCAGTCGCCCCGCCGCCTCCACCACGTGGACCTCGGTGCCGAACCGGGAGTAGGCCTGGGCGAGCTCGGCTCCGATCGGCCCACCGCCGAGGACTACGAGCGACTCCGGGGCCTCGGTCGCCTCCAGCGCCTCCCTGTTGGTCCAGTACGGCGTGCCGTCGAGCCCCTCGATGGGCGGCCGCACCGCTGCCGTGCCGGTCCCCACGACGACACCCTTCGTCGACTCGTACGTGGTGCCGTCGACCTGGACCCGTCCCGGTCCGGTGAGCCGTCCCCAGCCGCGTACGAAGCGACCGCCCTTGCCGGTGAACCGCTCGACTGCGGCGGCGTCGTCCCAGTTGTCCGTCGCCTCGTCGCGGATCCGGGTCGCGACCGGCCCGAAGTCGGTGCTCACCTCCGCGTGGCCGGCCATACCGTCGACGCGGTCGCCTTCGGTGATCAGATTCGCACTGCGGATCACCATCTTGCTGGGAATGCAGCCCCAGTAGGGGCATTCCCCTCCGACCAGCCGGCCTTCGATCCCGATGACGTCGAGCCCTGCCTCCGCGAGCGAACCCGCGACTGCCTCGCCGCCGACTCCCAATCCGAGGACGATCACGTCTGCCTTGTCAGCCATTCCCCAACCGTACGTCCGAGGTCGACGAATCTTGAGGGATTCGGGTAGCTATGACGACCCCAGTCCCTCAAGATCGGTGAGGGGCTGCTGACCGGCGTCGTACACGAGCCCACCGAGGGTCGGGTCGAGACGAGCCTCGACGCTCGGCTGATGGACGCGTACGGAGCCGTCGTGCATGAGATGGCGGACGTCCGCCGTGCGTACGAGGACGAGATGGTCCGCGAGGAGCTTGCGGTGGCAGCGCCACCACACCGCCTCGGCGCACATCACCGCCAGCCG
>JALDXR010000015.1:0-18122 GCA_032154865.1 Nocardioidaceae bacterium | reverse complement strand
TCTGCGCGTTGTGTGCGTTCGGAGCGTTCCTGTTCGTGACGACCCTGTACCTGCAGGACGTATGCGGGATGTCCGCCCTCACGGCGGGGCTCAGCCTGATCCCGGTCGGGCTGACGATCGTGGTGCTCTCGCCACTCGTCGGACGGGTGGTCGGCAGTCGCGGACCCCGACTGCCGCTGGTGGTCGCCGGGGTCGCGCTGGCGGTCGGCGGCGGCGCGTCGCTCTGGCTCGGGCCGGCGACCCCGCTCTCGGCCGTACTCGCGATCTACCTGCTCTTCGGCATCGCCGTCGGCGCGGTCAATCCACCGATCACCAACTCGGCGGTCGCCGGGATGCCCCGCTCGATGGCCGGAGTGGCTGCCTCGCTCGCCTCCACCGGCCGGCACACCGGCACCGCTCTCGGCGTGGCGATTGCCGGAACGATCGTGAGCTCGACCGTGGCCCATGGCGGCGTCGCGTTCACCGACGCGGAGCAGCCCGTGTGGTGGCTGGTGCTCGGCCTCGGCGTCGGCATCGTGGTCCTCGGATTGATCAGTACGGGACGAGGGGCCTCGGCGACTGCGGCGCGGGCGGCGGCTCTGTTCGAGGGCGTGGACCGCGCCGCGGGTTGGCCGGCGCCGATCCGGGTGAGTGAACGGGCGGCGGCCGGGTGATCACCCACCGCTAGCGGCTGGCGACGACCGTCGCCTGGTGCTCGGGGACGATCGTGATCCCTCGCAGCCGTGGTCGTTCCGGCTCCGGGTCAACCGCCTCGACGTCGACATTGTTCAGAATCTCGCGCAGTGCGACCTTCATCTCGAGCAGCGCGAGCTGGATGCCCAGGCACATCCGCTGGCTGCCGCCGAACGGAATCCAGGCGTCCATCGGCGGCTTGTCGATGAGGAACCGCTCCGGCCGGAACTCGGTCGGCTCGGCGTACGCCTCAGGGTCGGTGTGCACGAGCGGAATCACCGGCGCCACGTACCAGCCGGACGGGACCTCGAACCCGTCGAGCGCCAGCGGTCCGGTCAGCATCCGAGGCGCGTCGAGCAGGATCGGCCGGATCCGCAGCGACTCCTTCACGACGGCGTCGAGGTAGCGGTCGTCACCTGAGGTCGCCGCAGCCTCGGCCTTGGCCCGCACGTCCGAAGTACGCACGAGCCGTTCGAACAGCCACGCGAGGGCCGTCGACGTCGTCTCGTGGCCGGCTTCGAGCAGGGTGATCAGCTCGTCTCGCACCTGCTCGTCGGTGGTGTCGGCGGCGACGAGCGACGACATGACGTCCGCGCGATCGCCGGTCGGCTCGGCCCGGCGGCGGGCGATCAGGTGAAGCAGCAACGCATCGATCTCCTGCTTGAGCTGAGCGAACCGCGCGATCCGGTTGCCGGGGATCCGTGCCGCCAGCGGCGAGGTGTCCATCCACATCGCCACCTTGGCCGGCAGGAAGGCGTACGCCGGCGACGCGGCGACATCGAGTAGCCGCGGCAACAGCTCCCGGAGCCGGCCGTACGCCGGATCGGAGTCCGCATCGTCAGGTCCGAAGACGACTCGCCAGATGACCTCCAGCGTGATCCGCTGCATCCGCGGTCGCAGTGGGAACGGCACGCCGCGAGGCCACTCCGCTACGTCCTGCTTGACGATGTCGGCGATCGTCCCCGCCCAGGCCTTGACCCGCTCCCCATGGAACGACGGACCGAGCAGCCGCCGCTCCCGCAACCATGCCTCGCCCTCCAGGCAGAGCACGGACTGCGAACCGACGATGGGCTCGAGGAAGTCGCGCCGTGCCGTGCCGGCCTCGCCCACGGTCCGATCACTCCGCAACACCGTCTGAGCCAGCGCCGGAGTCGTCACGTACACGATCTGGGGGATGCCGACGAACCGGGTCCGGAACACCGGTCCGTAGTCGTCACGGAATCGGACGAAGCAGCCGACCGGATCCCGCACCACCAACGCCGTCTGGATGGCGGCGGGCAATCGAGAACCCGGCGGGAGACTCACACCTCCAGTATCCGCGCTCGCTGGCCTTGCCCTAACCGGCGTTGGTGAAGGTGACCGACCGGGTCCGCTCGGTGTTGTGGTTGGCGTCGTTCGAGCGGTACTGGATGGTGTGCTCGCCCGATCCCGTCACCTGGAACGGTCCGGTGTAGGTGAACCACCGCGGGATGTCGTCGATCCGGTACATCGTGCGGTTGACGCCGGAGCCCCATCCGTCGGTCGCCTCCAGGCTGACCAGCGGGTCGTTGTAGGAGTGGTCCTGCGGCGGCTGGCCGTCGAGCAGCAGCGTCGTCTCGGGCCGATCGACCTCGATCTCGATCAGGGCGGCCCGGATGTTCGGCAGCGGCCCGATGTGTTGGGCGGCAGAGTTCGGCCCCTGCGCCTGCCCGGTCGCCTTGAGCAGATCGGCGATCCGCTGGGCGCTCCACGGCTTCTGGCCGGTCGCCAGCCGGTACGACTGGATGGCCACGACTGCGGTCGTGACGATCGGCCCACCGCCGGACGTACCGCCGAACGACCCGGTGTAGCGGTAGTTCAGTGTCGCCGGGTCGCCGCCGCCGGTCGTGGGCCAGAAGCTGGTCGAGGTGCCACCGTGGCCGGTCGTCGTGATCCGGTGGCCCCAGCCCTGCAGGTCGAACCGCGGACCGTGGTTGGAGAAGGCCAGCCGCTCGCGGGTGTCGGCGTCGCCGGCGCCCTCGAATATCGAGCCAGAGCTGTTCTCCGGCCGGAACCACGGCAGGCCGTCCCTGGTGTACGCCGCGTTGTCGGTGCTGTTGTAGCCGTTGCCGCCGGTCGCCACGACCGTGACGCCCATGCTGGTCAGCACGCTGACGGCCTGGTGTACGGCGACGTTCCACTCCAGCGGCGAGTAGCAGGTGCCCGGTCGCACCGGGCAGTCCGAGTCGGGGATCACCTGGCCACCCTGCTGCTCGAGGAGCACGGCGTCGCCCGGCTGCAGGAAGGAGTTACCGGACTCGTCCTGCAGCGCGGCGAGGTACGCCAGCGCCGGCCCCGGTGCGTAGCCGCCGTTGGCCCGAACCGGCGAGATGCCGTACAGCTCGGACTCCGGCACGCCGCCGGTGATGCCGTAGTCGTTATCCACCGCGCCGAGGATGCCCAGGACAGCGGTGCCGTGCTGGTCGTTGAAGCCCTTGTACTTCTCGAACGCGTCGCCACCGACGTCGGTCCCCGGATCGGGCAGTTGCAGATCCTCGTGGTGCTCGTTCCAGTCGTACTCGAGGTCGACGATCTTGATGCCCTCGCCCCGGATTCGCGGATCGGCCCGCGAGAAGTCGGCGTCGATGCCGTTCTCCGCCGCCGTGCGGAAGTAGCGCTGGGCGCCTCTGAAGTCCGGCGTCTCCGGCTGCTCCTGAGCCGTCATTGCCGCCGGCGGCGGCGCCATCCCGGGCGCGTGGCCGGCGTAGCCGATCGCGGGCAGCGCTCGCAGGGTGTCCAGCGCCTGGCTGACGTCGGTGTCGGCCGGGAGGGTCAGGGTGTACCACGACGCCAGGTCCGGCGCCGCCTGGGCCGCGGCGTCGGTGTTCGCGAGATTCGCGGTGAGCCGCTGCGCGGCGGCCTGGGTCAGGAACGGCGACAACCCGTCGGCGTCGTAACTTGACAGGGCTGCGTCGACGCCCGGCAGGTTCTGACCCTGGGCGCCATGGACGTCCGTGCCGGCGCCACTGACCTGCAGTGCCTCGACGAACTTGAGCTCGAGGACGATCTCGGGCCGTACGGTCGCGACGCCTGAGACGGCTCCACCGCCGGCGGCGGTGCCCGACACCGTGAGTTGCTCGACGTCGGCGGTCAGGCCGCCGGCGCGTTTGAGGTCGGCCTGGTCGACGTGGACCACGAGATCGTCGCGGCCGTCGGCGTCCATGTCGACGATCGTCGCGAGGACCTGGCCGGTGCTCGACCGGACGGCCTGGACGTCGCTGCCCACGGTGATCGACGCCGGGTCCACCGTGGTCGCGCCGACGCCATCGGCGCCATGGATGACCACGGGCACCAAACCGGTGCCGGCGAGGTTCACGTGCCCCGCCTGACCGATCGAGATCTCGACATCGTGCGGGGCGGATTCGGGTTCGAAGGCCTCCGCCGGTAACGCGGCGAACGCAGCGCCGGTGACGACGAGCGCTCCCACTCCGATCGTGGCCGTCAGACGCCTGGTCATGGGAGTCCCTCCTGAGAGCCGAGCGGTGCTCTCGGCGCGTAAGCCGGAGTCCACGGATCGACGCTAAGCAGTCGACCGGCGTGGGTCACCGAGCATCTGTCGGAAGCTCAAAGCCGCGACGCCGACTCTTGTCGCAGAACGGGCATCCCGTTGCGACAGGGGACGGATCACAACATCCGATCTTCCGTCACGTGTGCGGTGCGGTGTTGCTATCTGCCGGATTACGGTCAGGCCGGAAACACGACCAGATCCGCGGCTCGGGTGGGGATCGCTCCGATCGAGCGAGGAGAGTGAGTCGGAGATGGCTGGATTGCGTGGGCGCTGGTCGCCGAACAGGAAGTCCGCCCGGTGGTCCGCCGTGGGCATCACCTTCGTTCTGGGTCTGACGACGCTCGCCGCCGTCTACCCGTCACAGGCCGACGATCCGACGCCGGAGGCCGAGCTGTTCGGGGCCGGCCCGGAGGGTGAGCAGACCGAGCCGGTCTTCGAGGTCGAGGACGCCATCGAGGAGACCGTCTGGGTCGAGAGCTCGGTCGACTCCGACGGCATCCCCGGCGACGACCGGATCGGGATCCGCATCCGTCGTCCCGATGTGCCGGCGTCGCAGCTGCAGGTGCCGGCGATCATCAACCCGAGTCCGTACAACCGCGGCACCCGGGCCTTCAGCTGGGTCAACGACTACCTCACCGAGCTCGGGATCGACGTGTTCGGCGACGAGGTCGAGTCGCCGCCGGGCCTGCCGTACAGCCCGAACTTCTTCCTCGCCCGCGGGTACGCGGTGATCGAGGCCGACATGGCCGGGACCGGCACGTCCACCGGCTGCCCGGCGACCGGCGGCCGGCCCGACGTGGCAGGCATCGAGGCCGTGGTCGAGTGGCTGACCGGTGAGGGCACCGCGTACACGGCGAGATCCGGTGGTGAGCCCGTCGAGGCGACATGGAGCACCGGCAACAGCGCGCTGATCGGCGTCTCGTACGAGGGCACCCTGCCGATCGGGGTCGCGGCCACCGGTGTCGAGGGCCTCAAGACCGTCGTGCCGATCGCGGCGATCAGCAGTTGGTACAACTACTTCCGCGCCAACGGAGCCGTGAAGACCGGCTACTTCGACCCACTGGCCGGCGGCGTGCTCACCCGCGACCCAGCGCCGATCGACGTGCCCAACACCCAGACCGGCGACGACTATCGGGCCTGCGACGACGAGATGATCGACATCGTCAAGGCGGCCGAACGGCGCTCGGGCAACTACAACGCCTACTGGGACGCCCGCAACTACAACAACGACGCGGATCAGATCGACGCCAGCGTGTTCCTCGTCCACGGACTCACCGACTGGAACGTGCAGTCGCAGCACTTCGGACAGTTCTGGGACAAGCTGAAGCGGTACGACGTGCCGCGCAAGCTCTGGCTGCACCGTGGCGCCCACACCAGCCCGGCCAGCATCGACAACGCGCGGTGGGAGCCCGTCCTGCATCGCTGGTTCGACCACTGGCTGTACGGCCTCGACACCGGCGTCATGGCCGAGCCGCAGGTGGACGTCCAGAGCGTCCACGCCCCGTTCGGATGGCAGACGTACCCGAACTGGCCGATCCCCACGACTCGAGACGTCCCCGTCTACCTGACGCCTGAGGACGGAGACGGCGCCGGTGGCCTCACGTCGAGCGAGCCCGAGGACGAGCTGACCGGTGAGTCCTTCACCGAGAGCTACACGGCCAGCGAGAACGCGATCGTCCGCAATGCGTTCACGCCACAGACCTATCGCCGGGTCTATCTGTCACCCGTGTTGACGCAGGACGTCCACCTCAGCGGTACGCCGTGGGTCCGGCTCGGTGCCCGGCTCAGCGGCAATGCCAACGTGTCCGCCGTCTTGATGGACTACGCCGCCACCAACAGCGGCACCGGCGCCGACAACGTGATCGTCAGTCGCGGCTGGATGGACGTGAAGAGCGTTCGCACCCTGTGGGCCGAGGACGACATCAACCAGCGGCGGCAGTACGTCGTCGACTTCGAGCAGATGCCGAAGGACTACGTGTTCCCCGCCGGCCGTCGGATCGGCCTCGTCGTGACCGGCAAGGACAACCGCATCTTCGCACCCGACGGCGCCACGCCGGCGACCATCGACCTCAAGCTCGAGCTGAGCCACATTCGGTTGCCGATCGCGGGTGGGAGGGCAGCGCTCGGCTTCTGACCGGCGGCTTTGCGGTCTCGACAGATGTACGACAGCCGTTGACCGACTTCGTGCATGCATCCGGTGACGGCCCCTTGACGGATCCGTACCGTGCCTGCAGGGTGCACTGGTCGACCGGGCCGGTGCCTGGACCGGTGACCGAACTGGAAATTCCGGCGGAGGCGGTGCTGCTGCGGTGAGACGAGGACTCAAGCCGACTCGTTCGGCTACCCCCGAGCGCGACTCGGCGAGCACTTCCGGGGCCGGATGCGTCGTGCGGCCGCAGGACGCGCGATAGGTTGCCGCATGGCCTGGCGGGTCGCTCTCCTCTCGGTGGCGGTAGCAGCCACGGCTCTGGGCGGCTGCGCGTCCGCCGAGACCGAGTCGTCGTTGGATCCCAGCGTGACCGTACGGCTGGTCATCCCCGACGGAAACATCCGACCGCCCGACGTGCCCTGTACGGGCGCCGGCGGCTTCCGCTACGCGCATCCTGAGGCGTCGTACGAGATCGAGGACGCCGACGGTCAGACCGTGGCCTCCGGGAGCCTGCCGCAGGGAACGTCCGAGACGGCGTGGGACCTGGATCTCGGCGATCGGCGGCAGCCCACCATGTGCGTGATGATGCTGGAGGTCACCGGCGTGGAGTCGGTCGACCACTACCGGCTGTCGATCGACGGTCGGCCGCCGAAGCCGATCCGGCCCAATCGGAACCTGGACGACATCCCGGAGGTGGTGCTGCGGTGATTCGCTCGTGCCTGGTGGCAATCTCCCTCGCGGCTGCGCTGCTGACCGGATGCTCGTCGTCGGCCGATTCGGGCGAGTCGGCGGCCACGTTGCCCGGCCCGGTTCCCGACGGCGTCAGCTTCCGTACGCCGCCGGCCGACGCGCCGGCCGCGCCGACCTTCGACCTGCCGCTGCTGGACGGTGAGGAGGTCGCTGTGGCGGACCAGTGGGCCGAGCGGCCGGTCGTGCTGGTCTTCTTCGAGAGCTGGTGCGAGCTGTGCCAGGAGGAGCAGGCGGCGATCAACGATCTGGTCGAGGACTACCAAGACGTCGTCCTCTTCCTCGGCATCGCCAACCTGTCCAGCGAGGAGGATCTTCGCGACTACATCGAGGAGAACGACGTCGCCTACCCGATCGGGATCGATCGTTCCGGAAAGATATGGCTGCGATACGCGGCGGAGGAGCCCCCGCTGATCGCGCTGGTCAGCAAGGGTGGTCAACTCCTGCGCGGCTGGCCCGGCGGCCTGGACGCGGAGAAGCTGCGGGGCCAGATCGAGGAACTCGCCGTCGCCTGACGGCGTTCCAGGGAGGAAGGGAGGCGATCGGACTGATGACCGGCGAGGCGACCCTCGGGTTGCCGTCCTTCTCCCATCGTTCCAACCTGCGCGAACAGGTCGCGGATGCGCTGCGTGCCGCGGTCGTCACCGGTCAGATGGAGCCGGGCCGGATCTACTCGGCCCCCGCGCTCGCCATGCAGTTCGGCGTGTCCGCCACGCCCGTACGCGAGGCGATGCTCGACCTGGTCAAGCAGGGCCTGGTCGAGGTGGTGCGCAACAAGGGCTTCCAGGTCACGGGCGTCTCCGACGACGAACTCGACCAGATCGCCGAGATCCGGCTGCTGCTCGAACCGCCCGCCGGCGCCGTCGCGGCCCGGCTGGCCACCGCGGCCGACGTGGCCGAGCTGCGGCCGCTGGCGCAGGCCATCATCGACGCCGCGGCCACCCCCGACCTGATCAGCTACATCGACGCCGACCGCGAGTTCCACTCCAAGCTGCTCTCGCTGGCCGGCAACCGTCGCCTGGTGGACGTCGTACGAGATCTGCGGGCGCAGACCCGCCTGTACGGGCTGTCGGGCTTGGTCAGTCGAGGGAGGCTGACCGCGTCAGCCGAGGAACACGTCGCGATGTGCGACCTGCTCGCCGCCGGAGACGCCGACGGACTCGAGGCACTCCTCCGCACTCACGTGGGTCACGTTCGCCGGGAATGGGCGGGCCCTGGCAAATAATCCCTATGTAGCCATGGCTCGAACCCTTGCACCCGCTCTGGGGCAATCGTAAGATCAGTGCCGCAACATGTGACATTGCACATCCTCTCGGGTTGCCCGCCGTCAGATCCTCCCGCCGCCCGGAGGTCTCGTGGAACCCACCGCCCAGCACATCGTTGATGACCTGGCGGGGCGGTTGAACCGTCCCGCCGTACTCGAAGACCGCTCCCTTCGGCTGATCGCCTACAGCTCACACGACCATCCGGTCGACGAGGTCCGGGAAACGTCAATCCTGCGCCGCCGTGCGTCGCGCGAAGTCACCCGTTGGCTCACCGCCGTCGGCGTACGCCAGGCCCAAAAACCCGTCCGTGTGCCGGCCAACCCCGAACTGGGCATGCTGGCCCGACTGTGCATCCCGATCCGGTGGAAGGACCGGCCGTTCGGCTACCTCTGGTTCATCGACGCCGACGAGTCGATCGATCCCGGTGAGGTCGACCAGTGCGTCCGCGGGGCCGAGCGCCTCGCTGCCGTGCTGCATCGCGACAGCGTCGTGCGATCGCTCTCCTCCGCCCGCCTGGCCGACGCTGTCCAGAGCCTGCTGTCGTCGTCCAACGCGGCCGAAGCCGCTCAGATCCTCGACGAGGACGGCGACTTCACCGCACCCGACGGTGTCGTCGTCGTCGTTATCCAGGGCGCGACAGACGATCCAGACGAGGTAGTGGACATCGAGGAGCCGCTGTCGGAGGGCCTCGTCAAGCACCTGCGTCGTTGTCGCCGGGAGTCCGCCCTGCACCTGGTCCGCAAGGACCACGGCATCGTCCTGGTCGCCTCGCCATCGGATCACTCCGGCCGGCTCGACGCCTGGGTCAACGCGCTCATCGCGTCGATCCGGACCGAGCTCCGGACCGCGCGCTATCAGGGTTCGCTCCTCGTGGGCCTCGGCGGCCACCGGCCCCGGCTGGACCTCGCCGCGGAGTCCTATCGCGAGGCCCGGATGGCGGTCGACGCCGCGACCGTGCTTCCGGGAATGGGCGAGCTCGTCTACTGGTCCGAGCTCGGCGTCAACCAGATCGTGGTCCGGCTGGCCAGCATGGGAGAGCGTCCACCGGTGCCGCATGCGGGGCTGCGGGCGTTGCTCGACTCCCCCGAGGCACAACCCATGATCGAGACGCTGGAGACCTATCTGGACGTCGCCGGCAACGCCCAGGTCACCGCCGAGCGACTCAACCTGCACCGGACCTCGCTCTACTACCGGTTGCAGCGGGTCGAGCAGCTCGCCGGCACCGACCTCAAGGACGGTCTGGAACGCCTCGCCCTGCACCTGGCCATCAAGGTCGCCCGGCTGACGGGGGAGTACGACGACGCCAACGGCTGGCGTCGAGCCGGACGGGATCCCGTACCCACCCGTGCTGGATGAGCGGCTGCGCCAGACTGCGACGGTGAGCACCGCCGCGGTCAGTACTCGGCCTGCGGTTCGGCGGTTTCACGCTGTCGACTCGCACACCGAGGGCATGCCCACCCGGGTGGTGACCGACGGCGTCGGCACGCTGCCTGGATCCACCATGGCCGAGCGCCGTCGGTGGTTCGCCGAGAACTCCGACGACATCCGGCGCCTGTTGATGGAGGAGCCTCGCGGTCACGCGGCGATGAGCGGCGCGATCCTGCAACCGCCGACCCGGCCGGATGCCGACTGGGGGGTGTTGTTCATCGAGGTGTCGGGCTGCCTTCCACTGTGCGGGCACGGCACGATCGGCGTCGCGACGGTCCTCGTCGAGACCGGCCTGGTCCCGGTCGTCGAACCGCTGACGACCGTACGCCTGGACACCCCGGCCGGCCTGGTGGTCGCCGAGGTCCACGTACGTGGGGGCGCCGCCGAGTCCGTCACGGTCCGCGGCGTGCCGTCGTACTGCCACGATCTGGACGCCATCGTCGAAGTGGCAGGGCTCGGCCCGGTGCGCTGCGACGTGGCCTATGGAGGCAACTTCTACGCCATCGTCGACCTCGAGCAGCTCGGAATCCGCTACGACCGGGTCGAGTCGGACCGGATGCTGGACGCCGGCCTCGCCGTCATGGCCGCGCTCAACGAGCAGCGCCGGCCCGAGCATCCGGAGAGTCCCGACATCGAGGGGTGCCGGCACGTCCACTTCGTCGCTCCCGGCTCGACAGCACAGCATTCCCGCCACGCGATGGTGATCCACCCCGGATGGTTCGACCGCTCCCCGTGCGGCACCGGCACGGCCGCCCGGCTCGCGCAGCTGCACGCCCGGGGTGAGCTCGGCTTGGGCGAAGACTTCGTCAACGAGTCGTTCATCGGGAGCCGGTTCACGGGTCGACTGATGTCTGAGACGACCGTCGGTGGCCGACCGGCCGTGGTGCCGAGCATCACCGGCCGGGCCTGGCTGACCGGCATCGGTCACTACCTGCTCGATCCCACCGACCCGTTCCCCGTCGGCTTCCGGCTCTGACCGGGCGGCGTTGGGCTCGTTCGGTTTCCCATGGGAAACCGTACGCACCATGGGTTGTAACCCATGAGGAGTGACAAATTGCCGTGAGGAGTGGGCACGTCCGACATGGCGGCCCGTGTGCAAGCCTGTCCGCATGACCGAAGCTCCCGCCGTCTCGGAGCTGTTCGACCCGGCTGCCTGGCGGCCGGTGCCGGGCTTCGAGGACCTGACCGACCTGACCTACCACCGCGCCGTCGACCACGGGACCGTGCGGGTCGCCTTCCACCGTCCCGAGGTACGCAACGCCTTCCGGCCCCACACGGTCGACGAGCTGCTCCGCGTACTCGACCATGCCCGGA
Organism: Nocardioidaceae bacterium; assembly: GCA_032154865.1. Taxonomy (GTDB): domain Bacteria; phylum Actinomycetota; class Actinomycetes; order Propionibacteriales; family Nocardioidaceae; genus DATFRX01. Next base: position 7,021 of record JALDXR010000015.1, on the reverse strand, counting down.
CGTCGAGCGACGTCGGATGCGTCCTGCTGACCGGCAACGGTCCATCCCCGAAGGACGGCGGGTGGGCGTTCTGCTCCGGCGGCGATCAGCGGATCCGGGGCCGGTCGGGCTATCAGTACGACGACGGCGCCGACCCGGCGTCGGACACGGAGCAGGCCCGACTCGGCCGGCTGCACATCCTCGAGTGCCAGCGGCTGATCCGCTTCATGCCGAAGGTCGTCATCTGTGTCGTGCCGGGGTGGGCGGCCGGCGGCGGCCACAGCCTGCATGTCGTGTGCGACCTGACGATCGCCTCGGCGGAGCACGGCAGGTTCAAGCAGACCGATGCCGACGTGGCGAGCTTCGACGGCGGATTCGGCTCGGCGTACCTCGCCCGCCAGGTCGGCCAGAAGTTCGCCCGCGAGATCTTCTTTCTCGGCGAGACGTACTCCGCCGCCGACGCGCATCGCATGGGCATGGTCAACGCGGTCGTGCCACATGCCGAGCTCGAGTCGATCGCTCTCGAGTGGGCTCGGCGGGTCAACGCCAAGAGTCCCACCGCACAGCGGATGCTGAAATACGCGTTCAATCTGATCGACGACGGTCTTGTCGGACAACAGATGTTCGCTGGGGAATCGACCCGTCTGGCGTACATGACTGACGAAGCAGCCGAGGGTCGCGATGCTTTTCTCGAGCGACGCAATCCCGATTGGTCTCGTTATCCGTACTACTACTGAGAGTCGACCCCATGGCGCTCGCGGCATGTCTGCTGTTCGACCGACAGACCGAACGCGCGTTGCGTGCCCTCTGGGATCGGCTTGAGGACCTCGGCGTGCCGACACTGCGGTCGCATACACATGGGCGGCATGTCCCGCATGTGTCGTACGCCGTGGTCCGCGATGGCGACGCCGACGTGATCCATCGGGCCGTCGCCGCTCTCCCGGACGGTGGCCCGGTCGAGTTGCGCTTCGACGCCTTGGGGCTGTTCCGGCGTGGGCGGTCCTGGCTGGTGCCGGCGGTGGCCCACGGTCTGGTGAGCCGGCAGGAGCGAGTCGTGGTCGCGGTGACGGCCACCGGCGCCGAGCTGCATCGGCACTACGAGCCAGGCGCCTGGATGCCGCACTGCACCATCGCTCCGCGAGTGCCGCTGCCGATCCTGCCGGTGTTGGCGGCTGCCGTCTACGAGGTGCTGCCGCTGGCGGCCCGGGTCGATCGGGCCGCCCTCGTCGACAGCGGCACCGGCGAGATCCGGCCGCTGCCACAGATCCCCTGACGCGCGAGGGTCAGAGCCCGAACAGCGGCCGGCATGGCTCGAAGCCGGCGATCTCGACCGGCGGCCGATCGGTCCGGGCCAGCCAGTCCGCGCGGTCCAGCCGCAGGTACAGCATCCGGTCCACGCCGTCGTCGCGGCGATGCAGCGTCTCGCCGTTCGGCACGTAGCCGAGGGCACGGGAGACGCCGAGCGAGGCGTGGTTGTCGTGCCAGGCGGAGGTGATCGCGCGGACCGCCTCCAGTGGGCCGAAGGCCAAGGTGAGGATGGCGTCACGCATCTGCTTGCCATAGCCCTTGCCCCGGGCGTCGCGAACCAGCATCGAGAAGCTGTCGACCGTCCGCGCGACGACGAAGTCCTCGCCCTCGAGTCGCTGAAGGCCGATCAGCTCGCCCCGCCGGAACACCGCGAACGGCAGCCACCAGGACTCCGGCCGCCAGTTGCCGAAGTCCCGCCAGTACGACTGGTGGGCGGCGACGCCGCGGCGGATCCTGGGATCGTCGAACGCGTACACGGGCAATGCCGGGTCGGGCTCGACGTCGTCCGGCATCAGGTCCGACAAGGTGAGTTGGTCGGCCTCGGTCGCGACCCTGAGGGTCAGGTCCGGCGTGGTGAGCCGCAGGTCGAACAGTGGCCAGTAGGGGTGCGTCACGGTCTGACGCTAGCCGCGTACGCGATGCCAGACCACGCTCGCCAGGTAGGCCAGGCCGCCGATCGCCCCGAGCGCGGCGTACGGCGAGCCGTCGTTGCCGCGGGCGATCTCGACGATGAACGCGATCAGGACGGCCGCGATGACGACACTGCCGGCGAACGCGGTCGCCTTGACGTCGATCTGCACGATCCGCTCGTCCCGCCGGTCGAGCAGGCCCTGCACGGTGTCGCTGCGCCGGCGCACGAGAAGCAGGGCGACCGCGACCGTGACCATGAGGGCCAGGCCGAACAGGCCGAAGCCCACCTCGTCGCCGACGAGCCCCGCGATCAGGTACGCGATGCCGATCGCGACGGCGAAGCCGGGCAGTATCCACTGCCGAGTGGACTGCTTCTGGGTGTCATTCGTCGTCATCGAAGATCTCCTCCACGATCAGCTCGAAGTGGTGGGCGATGGCCAGGGCCAGTGGCAGCGACGGCAGATAGCGACCGGTCTCGATCGAGTTGATCGTCTGCCGCGACACTCCCAGCGCCGCGCCCAAGGCGGCCTGCGACATGCCACGCTCCTGGCGGAGGGTGCGTACCCGGTTGCGCATCACCGCACCACGCCGATGTCAAGTGTGCTTGTCACATGTCGAGTCTGCGTCGGCCCGTACCCAATGTCAAGCGAGCTTGTCACCGCCGTAGCCCGAGCCGACCAGCGCTGGAGGCCGTTGGGTGTCCGATTCGTCGAAATTCTGCGTCGTACCGTGGACTGACGTGAGATACCTGTCTCTCTGGGTGGTCGGAAGGTGGGATTCCCCACTACGGTGCCGCGAGTGAACATCGCTGTCGTCAAGGAGACCGTCGACGGCGAGCGACGGGTCGCATTGGTCCCGGAGCTCGTCGGCAAGCTGATCGGCCTCGGCTACGAGGTTGCCATCGAGCCGGGCGCCGGGCTTGCTGCCGGCCACTCGGACCAGGACTACCGCGACGCCGGTGCGGCCGTGACCGGGGCCGCCGTCTCGGTGGCCGACATCGTGCTGTCGGTCCAGCCGTTGCGCACCGGCCAGGTCCGGGGCCTCCGGGCCGGCGCGGTCACGATCTCCTTCCTCCCCGTCGGCGAGTGGAACCGGATCGTCGACTTGCGCGACTGCGAGATCACCTCGTTCTCGCTGGAGCTTGTCCCGCGGATCTCGCGCGCCCAGTCGATGGACGCGCTGTCGTCGCAGGCCCTGGTCGCGGGCTACCGCTGCGCGATCATCGCCGCCGAGCACCTGCGCCGGATGTTCCCGCTCAACATGACCGCCGCCGGTACGGTCCCGCCCGCGGAGGTCGTCGTACTCGGTGCCGGAGTCGCCGGTCTCCAGGCGATCGCGACCTGCAAGCGGCTCGGGGCGGTCGTCAAGGCCTATGACGTACGAGCGGCCGCTGCCGAGGAGATCCAGTCGATGGGTGCTCAGGCCATCGACCTCGACCTCGACACGCTCGAGGGCGCCGGAGGGTATGCCCGCGAGATGACCGAGGATCGCGCCGAGCGACAGCGCGAGCTGCTGACGCCCTACATCGCCGCTGCCGACGCGCTGATCACCACTGCCGCGGTCCCGGGCCGTCGAGCGCCACTCCTCGTGACCCGCTCGATGGTCGAGCAGATGCGACCCGGCTCGGTCGTCGTCGACCTCGCGGCCGAGGGAGGCGGCAATGTGGAGGGCGCCGAGCCCGGCAAGACGGTCAAGATCGGCCACGCCGACGTCTGGGGCGCCATGAACGTCCCGAGCCAGATGCCGGCGCCGGCCAGCCAGCTGCTCGCGCAGAACATCGTCAATCTCCTGAGCCTGATGACCGGCGAAGACGGCTTCGCGCCGGACTTCGACGACGAGATCGTGGCCGGCTGCTGCGTCACCCACGACGGCGAGGTCATGCACGAGGCGACCCGCGAGCTGCTGACCGGGGACTCGGCGGACGGCCCGCCGGACGACACGGGCGATCGACTCGTCGGCGAGCCGGCGGAAGGGACCCAAGCGTGACCGAATCCGTGGTCTGGTTGACCATCTTCGTCCTCTCGGTCTTCGTCGGCGTCGAGGTGATCGCGAAGGTCTCGCCGACGCTGCACACTCCTTTGATGTCCGGTGCGAACGCGATCCATGGCGTGATCCTGATCGGCGCGATCCTGGTGACCGGCACCGCCGACTCCACCGGTGCCCTGGTCGTCGGACTGGTGGCGGTGGTGCTCGCGACACTCAACATGGTCGGCGGCTTCGTCGTGACCGACCGGATGCTCGAGATGTTCAGCGGCCGAAGGCGGCCGACGGCGCGATCCGAGGGTGAGGATTCGGCGTGACACCCACCTGGGTACAGCTCGCGTACCTGCTGGCGGCGGTCTGCTTCATCATCGCCCTGAAGGCCTTGTCCTCTCCGCGTACGGCCCGGCGCGGCAACCTGATCGGCGCCGCCGGCGCGCTGATTGCCTGCGTCGTCGTGTTCTGGGAGACCGACCTCGACCACATCGGGGCGATCCTGAGCGCGATCGCCGGCGGCGCGGTCGCCGGAGCGATCGGTGCCCGCAAGGTCAAGATGACCCAGATGCCGCAGCTCGTGGCGCTGTTCAACGGCGTCGGCGGCGGCGCGGCCGCTCTGGTGGCGTTGCTCGAGCTCAACGACCTGGCGCCGCTCGGCAGCTCCGTGGAGGAGTTCACGCTGGCCGCGACGGCGTTCACGATCGCGGTCGGCGCGATCAGCTTCGCCGGCTCGCTCGTGACGTTCGCCAAGCTGCAGGAGTTGATGACCGGCCGTCCGGTCGTCTTCAACGGGCTTCCGATCGCCTTCGGCCTCTCGCTCCTGGTGGTCATCGCAGTGTCGGTGCTCATCGTTCTCGATGGGGCGCTGTGGCTCGGCATCGTCGTTTGCGTGGTCGGCCTGGCGCTCGGCGCCCTGCTCGTACTGCCGGTCGGCGGGGCCGACGTACCGATCGTGATCTCCTTGCTCAACGCCTTCACCGGACTCAGCGTCGCCGCCGGCGGATACGTTCTCGACAACACCCTGCTGCTGGTCGGCGGCACTCTCGTTGGCGCGTCCGGAACCTTCCTGACCAAGCTGATGGCCAACGCCATGGGACGGTCGCTGCCCAACATCCTGTTCGGCGCGCTCAAGGGCGGGTCGACGCTCGGCGCCGGCGAGGTCAGCGACCGGCCGGTCAAGTCGACGTCGGCGGACGACGTTGCGATCCTGCTCGGCTATGCGGAGCGGGTCATCATCGTGCCGGGCTACGGCCTCGCGGTCGCCCAGGCCCAACACTCCTTGCGGGAGCTGGTCGACCTGCTCGGTGAGCGTGGCGTCCAGGTCGACTACGCGATCCACCCGGTCGCCGGCCGGATGCCCGGCCACATGAATGTGCTGCTCGCCGAGGCCCAGGTGCCGTACGAGCAACTGCGCGAGATGGACACGATCAACGGCGACTTCAAGCACGCCGACGTGGTGCTCGTCGTGGGCGCCAACGACGTGGTCAATCCGGCGGCGCGGTCGACTCCGGGCGCGCCGATCTACGGCATGCCGATCCTCAACGCGGACCAGGCCCGCCAGATCGTGTTCATGAAGCGGTCGATGCGACCGGGCTTCGCCGGCATCGAGAACGACCTGCTGTTCGACCCCAAGACGACGCTGCTGTTCGGGGATGCGAAGGACTCCATGGGGTCGCTGGTCAACGCCGTCAAGACTCTGTAGCGCTTCTGTTCCGAGGTTGCGGGATCGTCCCGCTCGGTCAACCAGCCTCGCTCGTTCCTCGCTCGGCGGCCAGGCCCATCCACGACACTCGCGGGACGATCCCACAACCTCGGATCCGTGGGGGCTGTTGTCTTGACGGGATTGGCCCATATGGGTCTAGGTCTGGCGTCATGTCGGGCATTTCGGTGGGGGAGGACTACGCGATTGGGGGATGTCCCCTGTTGCGGGGGTGGAGACGATCGAGAGACGTCATCGCCGGGGTCGCGAGGAGGATGGCTCGATGGTCGCTGGTCTTATCGATGCAGAGACGTCGATCCGGGTTCGGCGGGAGGGTGCTTCGGCCAACGTGTGCATCGTCGGCACGTTGACGCTGACCGAAGCGCGATGGCTGCGCCACCATCTCCTCCAACTGGTGAGCGAGGGCGTCGGGCGGCTGGACCTGGATCTGGGCCAGGTCAGTGCCACCGATCGCGTCGGGGTGGCCGCACTCGTCCTGGTCGGGAGGCGCCTGCGCACCGTCGGTGGCGGGCTGCGATTCACCGCGGTGAGTGCCGAATGCGAGCTGGCCCTGCGACAGCATCATCTGTTCATCGACGAGCTGGACAGCTGTCTTCGAGCGCCGTCCTGACGATCTACTGCTTCGCGACGACGACCCCGGCCGGACGGAGGAGTGCCTCAGGGGTTCCATAGCCCGGCCGCGTCACGTTGACGACTGTTCCGTGCTCTGCTCCGTCCTGTACGGTTCCCACCGCCTCATGAAGCAGCGGATCGAAGTCCTTTCCGTACGGGTCGAACCGAGGAAAGCCGAGGTCGGCCAGGGCGGCGACCGCCTGCTCGAGGACCATGCGGACGGCGTCGAACGTCTTGGCGTCGTCCTCCGCGTATCGCAGTGCCAGCTCGAGACTGTCGACGACGGGGAGCCAGGTGGCTGCGACCCGCGCCCGTTCGGTGGTCGCCGCCCGGACCACGTCTACTTGGTATCGCTTGCAGAGTTTGTCGAGATCCGCGGTCGTGCGGCGGAGTTGGTCCTCCAGTCTGATCAGCGCGTCGCCTGCCAGGTCCATCTCGTCAGGCCCATCGGTCGCCGCCTCGCTTGCGTCCTCCGCTGCGCCTACGTGGTGGGGCGGGCCGTTCGGACCCGAAGGTTGTGGAACGGTGGGGTCGCCGCTCTCGTCGCGCATGAGCTACCTCCTGTGTGAACCAGCAGGGGCGAGAACGCTCGGACCGGCGAGCCGGGCCAGCGTATGATCCTCGTCCCGCCGGTCCGAGCGTAAGCGGCACGGCTCCGAGTCTGCTCGCGAGCTGAGCGGTACACATCCCGGAACCGTGTAGTTCAGGGCCGGCCCCTGCAGGGAAGTCCCGATGTCGTGGGTAGGCGGGTGGCTGAGCTGAACCGTCAGGTCGGATCCTGCAACAGTGCCCAGG
>JALDXR010000301.1:0-5158 GCA_032154865.1 Nocardioidaceae bacterium | reverse complement strand
GCCGCCTGCGGAGGCAGCGACGACACCGAGGAGCCGGCGACCGACGTGGCCGAGTCGATCACGGTCAGCAGTTCGGCGTTCGAGGCGGACGAACCGATCCCCACGCACTACACCTGCGACGGCCACGACATCTCCCCACCGCTCGCCTGGGACGGCGTACCCGGCGACGCCGAGGCGGTGGCCCTGGTGGTCGACGACCCGGACGCGCCGGGCGGCACGTACGTCCACTGGATCGCGCTCGACATGGACCCCACGACGACGTCGGTGGACGAAGGGTCCGTTCCGAGCAGCGGTGTGCAGGCGGCCAACTCCAACGGCGACGCCGCCTACGCCGGTCCATGCCCACCGAGCGGCACCCACCACTACCGGTTCACCGTCTATGCCCTCGACCAGCCGACCGGACTCGCGGACGGAGCCGAGACGGACGAGGCGCTGGCCGCGATCGCCGCGCACGCTGTGGCGAGTGGCCGGCTGACCGGCACGTACTCCCGCGAGTGAATCGGTCGGCCATTGACCGCCGCGCAGTCCGGCCGGACCATGAGAGTCGGCTCGCCGCGCGCGGCGGCGATGACGGGAGTGGGTCATGGCGACTGTGAAGCTCGCCGCTGTGCAGGCGGCATACGTACTGATGGATCAGAAGGCGACGCTGTCCAAGAGCATCGCGTTGCTCGAGGAGGCGGCCGCTGACGGTGCCGAGATCGTCGTGTTCCCGGAGGCGTTCCTCCCGGGGACCCCGATCTGGATCGACTCAGTGCCGATCTGGGACGGCGACGCGGATTGGTACGCCATGCTGGTCGACCAGGCCGTGGTCGTGCCCGGTCCGGTGACCGAGGCACTCGGTGCCGCCGCTCGCGCCACCGGAACCTATGTCGTCGTGGGGGTCGAGGAACGGGAGCTCCACAGCAGCACGATCTACAACACGACGCTCTACTTGGGCCCCGACGGAGATCTGCTCGGCAAGCACCGCAAGCTGATGCCGACCGGGTCCGAGCGGACGATCTGGGGCATGGGCGACGGCTCCACCCTGCCGGTCATCGACACTCCGTACGGGAGGCTGTCCGGGCTGACCTGCTGGGAGAACTACATGCCGCTGGCGCGGTTCCACCTGTACGCCAAGGGTGTCGACATCTGGACCGCCCCGACGCTGGCGCCCGGCGACGCGTGGGTCGCCACGATGCGGCATCTGGCCCGGGAGGGTCGGTGCTACGTCGTGGGCGTCAACCCCTGCCTCCACGTCGACCAGATCCCGGCGGACTTCCCGCATCGCGACCGGCTCTGGGACCGGGAACAGCACGGCGAGTGGGTCGAGGTGGGCAATGCCGTGATCGTCAGCCCGGGCGGCGAGATCCTGGCCGGCCCGGCCCGCGAGGAGGAGACCATCCTGACCGCGGAGGCGGACCTGACCGAGGTACGAGCCTCCCGCCGGCTCTTCGACCCGACCGGACACTACAACCGGCCGGACGTATTCCAGCTGACCGTGGACACCCGGCCCCGCTCCGCAGTGACCGTCGTCGGAGCCGAGTCGTCAGCACCGCCGGCCGAGCCCGACTGACGCCGCCCGGACTCCCCGCACCGCTGGGGTGCGGCGGCTACTCGACCGGGAGCCCGAGCCCTCGCGCGATGACGATGCGCTGCACCTCGGAGGTGCCCTCGCCGATCTCGAGGATCTTGGCGTCCCGATAGAACCGGGCCACGGAGTACTCCTCCATGAACCCGTAGCCGCCGAACACCTGGGTCGCGATCCGGGTCGCGGTGACGGCCGACTCGGTGGCGTAGAGCTTCGCGATCGACGCGGCCTGCTTGAACTCGGCGGCCGGCGCACCGGCGTCCTTCAGCGCCGCCGCCTTGTAGACCAGCCCGCGGGCGGCCTCGGCCATCACGGCGAGATCGGAGATCTGAAACGCGATCCCCTGCTTACGGCCGATCGGGACCCCGAAGGTCTGCCGCTCCCCCGCGTACTGGGTCGACATCTCCAGGCACGCCTCGATGCAGCCGAGGGCCAGTGCCGCGATCGCGACCCGACCGTCGTCGAGCGTGGCGAGGAACTGCGCGAAGCCGCGGCCGCGCTCGCCGAGCAGATGATCCTCGGGCACCCGGGCATCGGTGAACGTCAACGGATGGGTGTCGGAGCAGTGCCAGCCGAGCTTGTTGTACGCCGGCTCGGCCACGAACCCCTCGGTGCCGGCCGGTACGAGGATCGACGAGACCTCCGCCGTCCCGTCCGCCCGCGTCCCGGTCCGGGCCGTCACGGTGACGACCGACGTCAGAGCCGAGCCCGAGTTGGTGATGAACTGCTTAGCGCCGTTGATCACCCACCCGCCCTCGACCAGGTCGGCCTTGGTCCGGGTGTCACCGGCATCCGACCCGGACGCCGGCTCGGTCAGTCCGAACCCGGCAAGCGTCCGACCGGCGACCAGATCGGGGAGCCAGCGTTCCTTCTGGTCCTTGGTGCCGAAGTTCAGGATCGGGTTGATGCCGAGTCCGACCGCGCTCTCGAGCGTGATCCCCATGCCCTGGTCGACCCGCCCGATCTCCTCGATCGCGACGCAGAGGCTGGTGAAGTCGCCCGCGCCGCCGTACTCCTCGGGGGCGGTCAGACCGAACAGGCCGAGATCGCCCATCTTCTGAACGACGTCGACTGGGAAATGATGCTTCTCGTCCCATTCGGCGACGTCCGGAGCGATCTCGGCGCGGGCGAAGTCGCGGACGCTCTGGCGGAACTCCTCGTGCTCGCGGGACAGCACGAAACTCATAGGCAGCGGCCTTCCATCTCACGATCCGGTCAGCCTCAACCTATCTCGACGGCGGCCCACGCACTCAACCGTTGTCAGCCCCAGGTCACGCTCTGGCGGGATAGCGGGCTGACAACTCCACGGTCGGCGCGCCTTAGACTCGGCAGGCAGCAGACTCGGACAGGAGACGACGCGTGGCTGAAGTGGAGCAACGACGACTGTCGAAGGTGCTGATCGCCAACCGCGGGGAGATCGCCGTCCGGGTGATCCGGGCCTGTCAGGACGCCGGCCACGGGAGCGTCGCCGTATACGCCGACGCCGACCGCGACGCTCTCCACGTCCGCCTCGCCGACGAGGCGTACTCGCTCGACGGCGCCACACCGGCCGACTCCTACCTGGCCATCGACAAGCTGCTCGACGTCGCGAAACGGTCCGGCGCTGACGCTGTGCACCCGGGCTACGGTTTCCTCGCCGAGAACGCCGGCTTCGCCCAGGCGGTCGTCGATGCCGGGTTGATCTGGATCGGGCCACCACCGGCCGCGATCGACGCCCTGGGCGACAAGGTCCGGGCCCGGCACATCGCCGAGCAGGTCGGCGCGCCACTCGTCCCAGGCACACCTGATCCGGTGTCCGGGGCCGACGAGGTCATCGCCTTCGCCGAGGAGCACGGTCTCCCGGTCGCGATCAAGGCGGCGTACGGCGGCGGCGGCCGTGGCCTCAAGGTCGCCCGCACGAAGGAGGAGCTGGCCGAACAGTACGAGTCGGCGGTGCGGGAGGCCACGGCGGCCTTCGGCCGGGGCGAGTGTTTCGTCGAGCGCTATCTCGACAAGCCGCGCCATGTCGAGACCCAATGCCTCGCCGACCAGCACGGCAACGTCGTCGTCGTGTCGACCCGCGACTGCTCACTGCAGCGACGCCATCAGAAGCTGGTCGAGGAGGCGCCGGCGCCGTTCCTGTCCGAGCAGCAGATCGCGACCCTCTACGAGTCGAGCAAGGCGATCCTGCGCGAAGCGTCGTACGTCGGCGCCGGCACCTGCGAGTTCCTCGTCGGCCAGGACGGCACCATCTCGTTCCTCGAGGTCAACACCCGGCTCCAGGTCGAGCACCCCGTCACCGAGCAGGTCACCGGCATCGACCTGGTCCGCGAGATGTTCCGGATCGCGGCCGGCGAGGTGATCGGCTACGAAGACCCGGAGATCAGCGGACACTCGATCGAGTTCCGGATCAACGCCGAGGACGCCGGCCGCAACTTCCTGCCCGCGCCGGGCACCCTGACCCGCTGGCACGCGCCGTCCGGGCCCGGCATCCGGCTCGACGGCGGCTACGACCAGGGCGAGACGGTCCCCGGCGCATTCGACTCCCTCGTGGCCAAGCTGATCGTGTCCGGCACGTCGCGGGAGCAGGCCCTGCAGCGGTCCCGGCGGGCCTTGGACGAGTTCGTGGTCGAGGGCATGCCGACGGTGATCCCGTTCCATCGTTCGGTGGTCGACGACCCGGCGTACATCGGGGACGGCACATCCTTCGGGGTCTACACGTCGTGGATCGAGACCGAGTACGACAACCGCATCCCGCCGTACGACGGCGCCGCGGAGACCACCGAGCCGGCCGAGCGCGAGCGGGTGACCGTCGAGGTGGGCGGCAAGCGACTCGAGGTGGTACTCCCAGCAGATCTGGCGGGACGTGCCGGGTCACGCGGCGGGCAACCCGTGCAGCGGACCGGACGGAGGGCCGCTACCGCAACCGGGGGTGGCGCCTCAGCCCCCTCCGTCCTGGCCTCGCCCATGCAGGGGACCATCGTCAAGGTCGCCGTCGAGGACGGTCAGCAGGTCGCGGAGGGCGATCTCGTCGTGGTTCTCGAGGCGATGAAGATGGAGCAGCCGCTCTATGCCCACAAGGCCGGCACGATCGCCGGACTCACCGCCGAAGTGGGTGCGACCGTCGCCAACGGCGCGCCGCTGTGCCGGATCGAGGACTGACCCTCGAGGTCAGCGGCGAAACTCCGCCCGCCAGCGACGGAGGCCCGGGTTCTCCGGGTGCGGAAGATCCTCGACCCGCGCAGCGGACAGTCCGCCTGCGGCGAAGGCGTCGATCTCGCTCCGGGTGAGCGGCCACGGCGGGCCGTCGAACGGCTCGACCTCACCGAGCGCGACCACGACGAGAAGCCCACCTGGGGCGACGAAGCGACCGACGCTGTCGATCGCGGCCAGATGCGCATCCGGCGGCAGCGATTGGACCGTCTGGCTCTCCACGACCAGGTCGTACGCCTGAGTCCAGGCCGTCGGCGGATCGAGCAGGTCGGACGTGACGTAGTCGACGGCCGAGTCCGGATAGCGCGATCGCGCGGTGCGTACTGCCGTCTCCGAGATGTCGAACGCGACGGTGTCGTAGCCGAGCCCCCCGACGAGTTCCGCGTCGTCCCCGAGCCC
>JALDXR010000300.1:0-5162 GCA_032154865.1 Nocardioidaceae bacterium | reverse complement strand
TGCCGCCGATGGAGCAGAACTCCCAGCTGCTCGGGTCGGGCGGATAGAACAGCCCGTGCTCGAGGACCGCCCGGGAGAGGTCGGCGTTGAAGATGCCCGGCTGTGTGACGACGATCCGGTTGGGCACGTCGATCTCGACGATCTCGTTCATCGCCTCGAGGCTGAGCACGATGCCGTCGTCGATCGCGTTGGCGGCGCCGGACAGACCGCTGCGGGCGCCCTGCGGCACGACGGGGATCCGGTGCTTCGACGCGATCCGCATGGTCGCGCTGACCTGGTCGACGCTACGCGCGCGTACGACGACCAGCGGCTGACCCGCCTCGCAGAACGTCGCCCGGTCGAAGCGGTAGGACTCGATCAGGTCGCGATCGGTCAGCAGACTCTCGGACGGCAACGCCTCGGCCAGCTCCGTCAGCACCTCGGCAGTCATGCCTCCACCGTAAGCCCGACGCGGTGGAACGTCAGCCGTCACTGTGCATGGCTCGTACCCACTCTGCATGGTGTCGGCGCCGTGCAGAGTGCCCGGTTACCACGAGAACGTGGTGTCCGAACCGTGCCCCCTAGGGCCGCGGCGGCCGGGTCCTGCCGAGAAGCCAGGCGTGGAACAGACCGTCGAGCTGCCGGCCGCTGACCCGCTCGGCGAGCCGCTTGAACTCCGCCGTCGAGCCGAGGCCGTCGGCGTTGTGCTGCACCCAGCGCCGGCAGATCCGGAAGAAGTCGTCGCTGCCGACCCGGATCCGCAGCGCGTGCGCCGCCATGGCGCCCCGCGTGTAGACCTGTCCGGCGAACAGGTGACGCGGTCCCGGGTCGCCGATCTTGCGATCCCAGAACCGGCTGCCCGGCCCCTCGCGGCGATAGATCCGGTGGAACCGATGGTCCGGCGTCTCCCCGCCGTGACGGCCCAACCACAGCCATTCGGAGTAGGTCGCGAAGCCTTCGTTGAGCCAGATGTGCTTCCAGCGCCGCACCGCGACGGCGTCACCGAACCACTGGTGGGCCATCTCGTGGACGACCACCAAGCGGCCGGGGCCGCCCAGGAAGAAGCCGGCGTCGTAGACCGGACGGGTCTGATTCTCCAAGGCGTACCCGACCACGCCCCGCGGCACGACACCGCCGATCTGGTGGTAGGGGTAGGGTCCCCAGAGCTTGGTGAGGAAGTCGGTGGCCCGGCCGGTCGTGCGAAGCCCCTCCCGCGCGTTCTGCTTGACCCGCGGCCGCAGCCCCTTGTCGACCGCGTAGAGGTACGGGCGACCCGAGTGGGTCTTGCCACGCATGACGTCGTAGCGGCCCATCGCGGCGAACGCGAGGTAGGTCGCCATCGGCTGCGGCATCCGCCAGTGCCACGTGGACTTCCGCGGTGTCCGCTTCACGTCCACGAGCCGGCCGTTGCTGATCGCCTGGTGACCGCGGGGGACCTTGATCCGCAGATCGAACGTCGCCTTGTCGGCCGGGTGGTCGTTGCTCGGGAACCACCAGGCCGCGATCTCCGGCTGCCCGAGCGCCACCGCGCCGTCCCGGGTCGTGATCCACGGCCGGACGCCGTTGTTGCGATGATTCTTGGGTATGCCGGCATAGCGGACCTTGACCCGCATCTGATGCCCGTTGCGGATGGGGTGATCCGGCCACACGACCAGCTCGTGCCCACGGTGCCGGATCCGGGCACGCTCGCCGTTGACCCTCACGAGCGAGGGCTTGAGCACCAGGTCGAGGTTGAACCGGGTCAGTCGCTGCGTCGCCCGGGCCCGAATCCGGGTCACGCCCTCCAGCCGCTCGGTCTTGGGCTGGAACGCCACCCGGATGCCGTAATGAGCGACGCGATAGCCGCCATTGCCGTAATTCGGGAAATACCGATCGCCGATGCCGGCAGCCCCGGTGGTGTCGGGAGCCGATGGCGCCGACGCGGACGCGGTGGATTCGGGCACCGCCTGGGCGGTGCCGGTCACGAGGCCGAACACCGCGGCGGCGGCGAGTACGGGCCGGGTCAGTCTCGAACGCATCCGCACATCCTCACATGGTTCCGAACTCGACGCTGTCCCGGCTGGTCACGACCGGGGAGATCGCGCCGACACAGGTCGATGCCGACTCCGGCACCTCCCGGACCTGCCGAGGGATCCGGGAGATGCCGAACCGTCCGCGGGTCAGGACGCGACCCTGACCGCGAGCGACAGCGAGCCGTTGACCGGCGCTGGTGCGCCCGCGTGGCCATGCTTCAACTGCGCGCCGTCGGGCGTGCGCACCTGGAGCGTGCCCCAGAGGCTGGCGTTGGTCGGCGCCGAACTCATCGCGGACAGCATCTGTCCCAGCGAGTCGGGCTTCGACCGCAGCGACGTCGAGGCGCCGCCGCTGACCGTGAGCATGGCGCGGCGATCCGCGGAGTAGCGGCCGACCGGGACCTTGAACTCGACCCAACGACCGACCGAGACGCTGTCGGTACGTGGCTTCAGCCAACCGCGCAGCCGCAGGGTGCCGCCAGACGTGGCCTGGATGGTGCCGTCCGGCTTCAGCGTCGCCCAGCGGCCGTCCTTGAACCGCTGCACCCGGCCGAGCCCGAACGCCCGGTAGGCGCCGTCGAGGCTGCTCTGCAGATGAACACCGGTGACCCGGACGTCGGCGAACTTGTTGCTGAGGATGCGCCAGACCTCCCCGTACAGGTCCCACAGCGTCGCGTACGTGATGTCGTCTGCGCTGGCGTACGTGTTGTGGCGGGTGTACCGCATCGGCGTCCCGTCCGACCGGACCAGGTCGACCGTCCACCGCAGCGTGGCCGAACCCTTCGCCGCTGCGTCGAAGACCCGCTGCTCGTTGTTGTACAGATGCAGCATCGTCAGCCACGGGATGTCGTCGCGGTAGATCTCCTGCGTGATCGTCGTGCGGCCGTTGCGCTGGTTGCCGTTGGCCGCCGTCACGTGCGACGTGACGACGGTGGCCCGTGGAGTCACGCCCTCACGGCCGAGGATGCCGGCTGTCCGGTCCTCGATGATGGAGCCCACCGGCGCGGTCGGATTGGAGACCTTGAACGAGCCGCCGAAGGTGTCGGTCTCGACGTACAGCGCATCCGCGCCGTGCATCGTGAAGTGGGACCGGCCCAAGAACGCGGCCGGGTGGCCGAACCCGAGCACATCGCCGTCGCAGATCGCGGTGGCGGTCCCGGTCGCCGCCGACGTGATATCGCCGTACGACTGCGACGCGACCAGGTTGCCGCCGGGGACGATGGGCGTGGCCGCCTCGTCGGCACTGGCGCCGAAGCCGCTGACGATGCTCCCCCGACCGGAGTAGTCGGCCCGTTTCGCCATCTGCTGGAGCCGCTCCTCCGATGCCCCGGAGACGCCGCGTGGCATCGGGAGCTGGTGGTAGCCGGAGGCGAGCTGCCGGTTCGAGACGCCGTCGGACCGCATGTCCCGGGCGATGCCGACCGGGATCTCCACAGGGCGGGCCGCGGCCGGAGTGGAGCGGTAGTTCCGCAGCCGGTACATCTCGGCGGCCGGCGTGATGCCGGCGTAGTCGCTGGGGCTGTACGTCAGGCCGTAGGCCACCGCGCCGATCAGCCGCCCGTCGGGGGCGTACACCGGCGAGCCCGACATGCCGGCCCAGATCCCGCGCCAGATGTCGCCGGTGGCCGGATGGGTGATCTCCGACCCGGACATGCGGGCGATGATCATGTCGATGCCGGGCGCGATGCCGTCATCGATCCGGCCGACGATCGTTCCGGTGAAACCCTCGGGCTGCGTGCCGTGGCTCACCGTCAGCCCACTCACCTCCAGGCCCTCGGAGACCTGGCCGAGTGGGAATGCCTCGGGGCAGTCGGAGGCGGCGTCCGCAGCCGGGGCCGCGGCCGGGGCTCCGGCCGGGGAGGCGTGGGCCACCCCAGACACGGCGCCGGCCAGCAGGCCACAGGTCGCGAGCAGAGACAGAGCAGTACGGGATTGCCAACGCGGTAACCCAGGTGGGGATGACGAAGACATGTGATTCCTCCCAGACACGGACCGACCCGCTGTCGGCACCGGCTGATTGGAGAGACGCCCGGCGCGGCCAATCCGTTGCTTGCCGGGCCAAACTCGATCCGTCGAACACGGGCCGGCGTCAGTGCCCTCGCAACGCGTCCGCGACGAGCCGCTCGCCGAGCTCCCGGAGCCGCTGCCGGTCGGCCGGGTCGTACGCCTGCGGATCGGCCTTGGACTCCGCGTCCCGGTCGAAGAAGCTCCCGGTGACGCCGGCGAGATCCGGGTCGACGACGAGCCGGACGACGTTGGCGACACCGGACTCGAGCGTCTCGATGGGCTGGTTCTCCCCGGTCACGATCTTGGTCGGCATGAAGGTCGCCGGGTGGAGGCTGTTGACCGTGACCTCGTCGGCGGGAAGTCGCTCGGCCAGATCGACGGTGTAGAGGACCTGGGCCAGCTTGCTCTGCCGATAGGCCCGCCAGCCGTCGTACCCACGAGTGAGCATGACGTCGCCGAAGTCGATCTCCTGCTGGCCGAGCGAGGCGACGTTGACGATCCGGGCCGGTGCGCTCCCGCGCAACAGCGGCAGCAGCCGCTCGGTGAGCAGATAGCCGGCCAGATGGTTGACCGCGAACCGCAGCTCGATGCCGTCCACGCTCTCCTGGCGTCCGCGGCTGTCAGGCAGTCCGGAGCCGATGCCGGCGTTGTTGACCAGCGCATCGAGCCGGTCGTGCCGCCGACCGATCTCGTCGGCGAGGTCGGCGACCTGGCGGAGGTCGGCAAAGTCGGCGAGGTACAGCTGGATCCGGTCGTTGCCGGTCGCCCGCATCAGATCGTCGACGACCTGTTCGCCGCGCTCGGCGCTCCGACCGTGGACGAGAACCGCCAGCTCACCGGCGACGCCGCGGCCGAGGCCGTCGGTCGCTCCGGTGACGAGGACGGTCGTCTGGTCGATCCGTCGCATGGGCGCTGCCTCCGTCGTCGAGGGGACTTCCCTCCAGGGTGGTACGCGACCATGCGTCCCTCCAGGATGGGTCCGGGGTCTGTCACTACCCCGCGCGCCCCGACCGTGGCTCAGCCGCAGACACCCAGCCGCCGGGCCACCGTCCGACACGCCTACCATCGGCGCATGGCGGAACAGTCGGACCTGCTCGCGATCGAGAAGCGCCTCACCGACGTCGCGCGGCGCCGGTCTGAGCGGACTCACCTCCGAGCCCAGCT
>JALDXR010000299.1:0-5165 GCA_032154865.1 Nocardioidaceae bacterium | reverse complement strand
CGCGGGCTGCGTGAGGATCGACCGCGCCACCCGTACCGCCTCGGTCCACTCGCGCCGGTCGCTTTGTGTCGACAGGTAGTTGAACCGCAGGGCCGGGTGCTTGCGGGGATCCGTGGAGGTGATCTTCACGGTTCCCCGGACGTCGGAGTACATCGGGCCGACGTGAACCTGGTAGCCGTGCTCCGCGGCCGGCTGCGACCCGTCGTAGCGGATTGCGATCGGCAGGAAGTGGAACATCAGGTTCGGGTACGGCACCTCGTCGTTGCTCCGGACGAAGCCGCCGCCCTCGAAGTGGTTCGTCGCACCGAGCCCCTTGCGCAGGAACAGCCACTCGGCGCCGATCCGCGGCCGATTACGCCAGCGCAGGCCCGGTGAGATCGACACCGGCTGCTTCGACGCGTACTGGATGTAGACCTCGAGATGGTCCTGGAGGTTGTCGCCGACGCCGGGCAGGTCGACGACGGGGTGGATGCCCAGCGGCTCGAGGTCGGCGGCCCTGCCGATGCCGGACAGCTGCAGCAGTTGCGGGCTGTTGATCGCGCCGCCGCAGCAGATCACCTCGCCGGCCTTGACGCTGCGCTGGAGGCGCCCGCCACGCTGGTAGTCGACCCCGACGACCCGGCCGTCGTCGATGTCGAGCCGGGTGACGTAGGCCAGGGTCTCGACGTCGAGGTTCGGCCGCTTCATGGCCGGGTGCAGATACGCCCGGGCCGCCGACAGCCGCCGGCCGCGATGGACGTTGCGGTCGAACGGCGCGAAGCCCTCCTGGCGGTAGCCGTTGACGTCGTCGGTGAGTGGATAGCCGGCCTGCTGCGCGGCCTCGAAGAACGCACCGAACAGCGGGTTCTTCGCGGGACCGCGCTCGAGGACGAGCGGACCGCTGCCGCCACGCCATTCGTCCACGCCGGCGAGACAGGTCTCCATGCGCTTGAAGTAGGGCAGGCAGTGCGCGTAGTCCCACGCCTCGCAGCCCTTGACGGTCGCCCAGCGCTCGTAGTCCATCGGGTTGCCGCGCTGGAAGATCATGCCGTTGATGCTGCTGGAGCCGCCGAGCACCTTGCCGCGAGCGTGATAGATCCGGCGGTCGTGCATGTACGGCTCGGGCTCCGACTCGTACTTCCAGTCGTAGAGCCGGTTGCCGATCGGGTACGGCAACGCCGCCGGCATGTGGATGAACGGATCCCAGAGGAAGTCGGATCGGCCGGCCTCGAGTACGAGCACGGTCGTCGACGGGTCGGCGGACAACCGATTGGCCAGCGCACTCCCCGCCGAACCGCCGCCGACGATGACGAAGTCGTAGCGGTCGCGGCGGCTCATGAGTTGAACCACCGTAGCGGCTTCGGATCGATGTTGTGCCAGACGTGCTTGGTCTCGCGATACTCGTCGAGTCCGGCGAGCCCGAGCTCGCGGCCGAAGCCGGACTGCTTGTAGCCGCCCCACTCGGCCTGCGGCACGTACGGGTGGTAGTCGTTGATCCACACCGTGCCCATCCGCATCCGGGCGGCGACCCGCTCGGCCCGTCCGGCGTCGGAGCTCCACACCGCGCCGGCGAGCCCGTAGTCGCTGTCGTTGGCGATCGCCACGGCCTCGTCCTCGGTGTCGAACGTCTCGACGGTGAGGATCGGCCCGAACGACTCGTCGCGTACGACGGTCATCCCCGATCGGCACTCGTCGAGGACGGTCGGCAGGTAGTAGAAGCCGTCGGCCAGCGACTCGTCCTCGGGACGCCGGCCACCGCACCGGAGGAGGGCGCCCTGCTCGAGGCCGGTCGCGACGTACTTCTCGACCTTGTCGCGATGCGCCGCCGAGATCAGCGGACCGGTCTCGGCCGCGTCGTCGAACGGCCCACCGAGCCGGATCCGCTCGGCCCGCTCGACCAGCTCGTCGACGAACTCGTCGTGGATCGACGCCTCGACGACCAGCCGGGCACCGGCCGAGCACACCTGACCTGAATGCAGGAAGACCGCCGTGAGCGCGTAGTCCAGCGCTGTCTCGCGGTCGGCGTCGGCGAAGACGACATTGGGGTTCTTGCCGCCGAGCTCCAGGGCGAGCCGCTTCACCGTCGCGGCCGCGCTGGCCATGATCCGGCGACCCGTCGCGAGCCCACCGGTGAACGACACCAGGTCGACGTCGGGATGGTCGACGAGCGGCTGGCCGGTCTGCGGTCCGGCGCCCAGGATCAGGTTCGCGACTCCCTCAGGCAGCCCGAGGTCGTCGAGGATGCGCTGCAGCAGGATCGCCGTCGACGGCGTCAGCTCACTCGGCTTGAGCACGAAGGTGTTGCCGGCCGCGAGCGCGGGTGCGACCTTCCACGACGTCTGGAGCAGCGGGTAGTTCCACGGCGTGATCAGCGCGCAGACGCCGAGCGGCTCGTGGACGATCCGGCTGGTGACGGTGGACTGTCCGGAGTCGACCATCCGGCCGGACTCGGCGCCGGCCGCGGCCATGCCGGCGTAGTAGCGGAACACTCCGACCACGTCGTCGACGTCGTACTCGCTCTCGACGAGCCGCTTGCCCGTGTCGAGCGACTCGGCCCGGGCGATGTCGGCCTTGCGCGCCTCGAGCTCGTCGGCGACGCGATGCAGGAGCGCGCCGCGCTGCTGCGTGGGAGTCGATGGCCAGGGGCCCTCGTCGAAGGCGCGGCGCGCGGCCGCCACCGCGGCAGCGACATCCTCGGCTCCGCCCTCGGACACCGTCGCGACCAGGCTCCCGTCCGCCGGGCAGCGGATGTCGCGGGTAGCACCCGAGTGAGCCTCGCGCCATTCGCCACCGATCGAGAGCTCGGGCACGCCGGCCCCCTCCCTCCGTCATCCGAGGAAAGGCCGGGTTGCACGTTGCGCAACTCAGACCCCTGTGCGCAACAGCATTCACCCGGCCGCGCGGAACCGTCAAGGTTCCAAAGGTCCCGTTACCGTGGCGCAATACACGCACCGGGCAGGATCGGCCACTCAGTCGCGCCAGCCGAGCCGGCGGGAGATGTCCGAGGCAGCGGTCTGAACAGCGCCGGTCGCCGAGTCCATCGCCGCCGTGTCGAGCCGGAACGTCGGACCCGACACCGACAGCGAGGCGAGTACGTCGCCGTGGACGCCACGGATCGGCGCTGCGACCGCGGCCAGTCCGATCTCGAGCTCGTCGACGGCGATGGCGTACCCCCGATCCCGGATCGCCGCCAGCTCGGTGCGCAGCGCCTTCAGGCTGGTGATCGTCGTGGGGGTGTAGCTGCGCAGGGTCCGGCCGACCTGTCCCGCCACCTCGCCGTCGGAGAGCCCGGCGAGCAGGATCTTGCCGTTGGACGTGGCATGCAGCGGAATGCGTTGCCCGACCCAGTTGTGCGGTTGCAGGGCCGACGAACCGGCCACCTGGTCGAGATAGAGCGCGGCCCCGTCGGACAACACCGCGATGTTGACGGTCTCGCCGGTGTCGGTTGCGAGCTGCTGGCAGATCGGGCGCGCCTCCTGCACCACGTCGAGCCGCGCCGTCGTCGCACCGGCCAGTCGCAGGATGCCGACGCCGAGGCGATATTTGCCGCGATCGGCGTTCTGCTCGACGAGACCGCGCCGGTCGAGCGCGGCGACCAGCCGGAACGCCGTCGACTTGTGGACGCCGAGCTCGGCGGCGATCTCAGTGACGCCGGACTCGCCGGTGCGAGCCAGGATCTCGAGGACACTGATCGCCCGGTCGACCGACTGCACCGTGGCGCCGGCGCCGTTGTCCGCCGCAGCGTTGCTCATGTCGAAACAGTAATGCACGATTCAGAACGCAGCACCGTTCAAAGTCTGACAATTCCGGGCCGCGGCATGGCCGGGACTTGCGGCGTACGTCAGGATGTCGCCATGTCGAGCAGTACCCCGGCGACGGACGAGCCGGCCACGACGCCAGAGTACGTCCTCACGATCGCCTGCCCGGACCGCCCAGGCATCGTCTACGCCGTGTCGTCGTTCCTCGTCCAGCACTTCGGCAACATCCTCGACGCGCAGGAGTTCATCGATCGCCTCGAGCAGCGGTTCTTCATGCGGGTGCACTTCGAGGTGCTCAAGCCGACGATGACGATGGACGATCTCAAGTCCGCCTTCGAGTCGGTCGCGTCGTCGTACTCGATGGAGTGGAACATCTTCCGGGCCGATGCTCCTTACCGGACGCTGATCATGGTGTCCCGGCATGGGCACTGCCTCAACGACCTGCTGTTTCGGCAGAGCACCGGCGCGCTGAACATCGAGATCCCGGCGATCGTGTCGAACCACCGGGACTTCGAACGTCTCGCCGCCACCTACGACATCCCGTACCACCACATCCCCGTGACGCCGGAGACGAAGTCCGACGCCGAGAAGCAACTCCTCGCGCTGGTCGACGAGCTCGACATCGACGTGGTCGTCCTGGCCCGCTACATGCAGGTGCTGTCCGAGTCGGCCTGCGAGGCGCTCGCGGGTCGCGCGATCAACATCCACCACTCGTTCCTGCCGGGCTTCAAGGGCGCCAAGCCCTACCACCAGGCACACGAGCGCGGGGTCAAGCTCGTCGGCGCGACCGCGCACTACGTCACCTCCGACCTCGACGAGGGGCCGATCATCGAGCAGGACGTCACCCGGGTGAGCCATCGCATGACGCCGACCGACCTCGTACGGGCGGGACGGGACGTCGAGTCGGTCGTCCTGTCCCGCGCCGTACGGTGGCACACCGAGTCCCGAGTGCTCCTCAACGGCAATCGCACCGTCGTCTTCCAGTAGCCGGCCCCTCGCCGAGTCCCTAGCGGCAGGTGTCGCCGGCGCAGTCGCGCAGCACGGCGAGCCGCTGTCCGTAGCCGGCATCGGTCGCGAACGGCAGCAGCGACAGCCCGTCGGTCACCAGGGGCGACGAGCCGCCGGCGAGCTCCAGGACCGTCGGCGCGACGTCGGCGAGGCTGACCAGCTGCCGCCGGGTCTGGCCCGCCGGGACGCCGGGACCGGACATGAGCAGCGGTACCCGGATCGACTCCTCGTAGCCGACCGTCTTCCCGACCCGGCGGTGCTCGCCGATGAGGTAGCCGTTGTCGGTGGTGAAGACGAACACCGTGTCGTCCAGCTCGCCGGCCGCGTCGAGACGGTCCATCAGACGACCGACTGCATCGTCGACCGACATCAGGCTCTCCCGCCGCTGCTGCAATAGCTCGCGAAGCGCCGGCCGTTGAT
>JALDXR010000298.1:0-5180 GCA_032154865.1 Nocardioidaceae bacterium | reverse complement strand
CGGCCGGCACCGGCTCCCGCCGCTGCGACCGAGTCCAACCGGAAGGCCGAGGTCGCCCTGGCGGCGTAGGCCTGGTAGGTCCGGTCAGTACTCGGCGTCGTCGGGCTCCATCGCGCGGACCTTCTCTTCGAGCCGGGCCGACTCCGCGAGAGCCCGCCACACCGGGACGGTCGGATCGCCGAGCCTGGTCAGTCGTTCCGCCTCGGCCTCGAACTGCTCGGCCGGCGACCGGCGGTAGGACGGAGCGACCGGGGCCCGGTCCTGCTGCGCGCTCACCCGGGCCAGGTATTCGGTGAGCTGCTGGCGGGCCCGCTGTTCGACCGGCACAGGCAGCCGAACCAGCGCGTTCCAGACCAGGCTGTCGTGCGTCCCGTGTTCGGACATGGGTCCCTCCGGTGGGTACGCGCTTTCCGTACCCGTCCGGCGGCCCGTCATGCCTGCCCGATGGTTTCCAGACCACTCCCCGATTGCGGTCAGAAAGTGGCCGCAATGAGTCATACCGTGGTGGTGAACAAGAAAAGCGGAGCCGGCGAACGGAGACGACGATGACGACCGACACAGCCGTCACGATGCGGACCGGATGGTGTCAGCGTTGTCGCGGCCGGACGCCCCATGTGTACGCCGACCTGCAGGAAGGTACGACGGCGTTCCACGTCGATCAGTGCCTCGAGTGCGGACGCTGGTCCGAGTGAGGTCCGCCGGGCCTGACGGAGTCCACCCCGACGGCGGATCCACCGCGTGGGCGATGGGCGGAGGTCAAGCGGCGTCGATGTCCGCGGTGGCCTCGGCTTCCTCGTCGTCGATGATGGCCGCCCGCCGACTCGCGGTCGCGTCAGCGAAGTCGGGCTTGACCGGCTCGTAGTGGTTGTCGAGCAGCGGCGACGAGATCAGCATGTCCGCGGTGGCGAGGTTGCTGGCGACCGGGACGTTCCACAGCGCCGCCAGGCGGAGGAGCGCCTTGACGTCTGGGTCGTGTGGCTGCGGCTCGAGCGGATCCCAGAAGAAGACGAGCAGATCGATCGCACCCTCGGCGATCCGGGATCCGATCTGCTGGTCGCCGCCGAGCGGTCCGCTCATCAGCCGGGTGATCTTGAGCCCCAGCTCGTACTCCAGCAGCGTGCCGGTCGTCCCGGTGGCGATCAGGTCATGCCGCGCCAGCGTGGGGCGGTTGAACTCGGCCCAGCGCAGAAGCTCGACCTTCTTGTTGTCGTGGGCGACGAGTGCGATTACCCGCCGCGTCTGCGGGGTTGTCATGGGTCTCCCAAGGCGGCGTAATACGACAGTGCGGGGTCTAGATGGCTACGAGGTTGCGTAACGGCGTTGGCGGGACGTGAATGCCCTCGTGGCGGTGTCAGTTCGCTCACACCCGACCGTCGGCGTCCGCGGCTACTTGCTCGGCCGGCCTGGGTGCTGCGCGGACGTGCGCGCGTTCGATCGCTGGGGCTCAGCGCGGTTCCCGGACGGCCGGAACGACCGCGAGGGCGATGACGAGGCCGGCGCCGACGGCCAGCAGGGCACGGAGCACGCCGACATGGTCGCCGAGGAAGCCCAGCAGTGGTGGGCCGGCGAGGAACGCCGTGTAGCCGATGGTGGAGACCACCGCCATCCGGGCCGGTGCCCGGGCGGTGTCGTCGGCGGCGGCGCTCATGCCGACCGGGAACCCGAGCGAGACCCCCACACCCCAGATCGCCGCGCCGGCGTACGCGAGTGGCACGTTGCCGTACACGACGAGGAGGCATCCGAAGCCGGCCAGAGTCAGCAGCACCCGCAAGACCGCAAGCCGGCCGTAGCGGTCGAGCAGGTTGGTGCCCACGACCCGGCCGAACGTCATGCAGGTGAGGAACGCGGCGAAGCCGAGAACCCCTGCCCAGGAGGGGAGATCGTGGCCCTCGACCATCGCCACCGAGAGCCAGTCGTTGGCGGTGCCCTCGGTGAACGCGGCGATCAGGACGAGCACTCCGATCAGGATGGTGCGCGGCTCCCGCCAGGCCGAGAGCACGCTGGGGCGGTGCGACTCGTCCGGCGCCGATCCGTCGGGGTCGGCGCGTGGGAGGAACGCCTTGGTCGCCGGCAGCACCGCCACCGCGACCAGCATCGCCGCGACCGCGAGGTGGGCTCCGATCGGGACCTCGGCCCAGGCGAGGCCGGCGCCGATCAGAGCGCTGACCACCGTGCCGGCGCTGAACGCGGCGTGGAACCGGGACATCAGGTTGCGTCCGAGCCGCCGCTCGACCGACGCCCCCTCGAGGTTCATGCCGACGTCCCAGACGCCGGTGCCCAGTCCGGCCGCGAACAGTCCGGCCGCGACGGTGGGCACCGAGCCGGTGACGTCGATCCCGATCGCGATCGCGGCCACACCCGCCAGCAGTGCGGCGAGCCCGAGCCGGACCGTCCCCGCGGCGCCGTACCGTCCGGCGAGCCACCCGGAGGACGGCAGGCCGATCACGGCGCCGGCCGACAGTGCGAGCAGCAGCATCCCGAGCCGGCCGCTGGTCAGCCCCAGCTCGGCCTTGGTGTCGGGGATGCGGGACGCCCAGGCCGCGAACGCGAAGCCGTTGCCGGCGAAGGCGACGTACACGGCGTCGCGGGCCGGCCGGAGGTTGGCTGCGGCGAGCGGGCTGGTGCTGGTGGTGGACAAGGCGGCCCCAGAGCGGTCGGATGAGTGCGGTCGAATCGTTTCGAGTCGAATCGATTCGATACTATCTGCCCATGACCCGGCGTCAACCTGATTTGTCGACGAGGCCCACGATGCGGGACGTCGCTGAGCGGGCCGGTGTGGCAGCGTCGACGGCGTCGTTGGTGTTCAGCGGCCGCGGCCCGGTCGCCGAGACAACGGCCCAGCGCGTACGCAGCGCCGCGGCCGAGCTCGGGTATGTCGGTCCGGATCCGCGAGCGTCCTCGCTCCGGCGCGGCCGGGCCGGCGCGGTCGGCG
The DNA here is from genome assembly GCA_032154865.1 of Nocardioidaceae bacterium. Classification (GTDB taxonomy): domain Bacteria; phylum Actinomycetota; class Actinomycetes; order Propionibacteriales; family Nocardioidaceae; genus DATFRX01. The sequence continues at coordinate 2,248 of JALDXR010000298.1, read as the reverse complement.
TACTCGTCGAAGGGCGGCTGCTCCAGGCCTTCCGGGATCCGTTCGCCGTCGCCGTACTGGACGGGCTCGCGCAGGAGCTGGACGCCGTCCCTACCGGGATGCTGCTCGTCGCGCAGCCCTTCGACGAGCCGGAGCGGGCGATGGAGGCCGTGACCGGGCTGGCGATCGACGCGTTCGTGTTCTCGATGTGCGGACCGACCGAGAGCCCGCTGGTCGACCACCTGGCCGCCCGCGGGATCCCGATGGCCGGCACCGGCGCCCCGCTCGACCGCCGGGTCTGCCAGGTGCTGATCGACGAGGCCGGATCCCAGGGCGATGCCGTCCGCCATCTCCGGTCGTTGGGCCATCGCCGGATCGGTCACGTCACGATGCCGATGCGGCCGGTCGTCGACGGTGGACCACTCCGCCCGTCCGATCTCGACCGCGCGGTCTACGTCGACTCGCGGGATCGGGCCCGGGGCTTTCTCGCGACGGCCGGCCGCCGGGCGCCGGTGGTCGAAGCGGTGATGCCTGACGTCGAGGGCGGGATCGCCGCGGCGCGCCTGCTCCTCGACGTGCCCGACGAGGCCCGGCCGACCGCGATCGCCGCTCAGAGCGACCTCCTCGCCGCCGGGGTCATCCAGACGGCCGCCGAGCTCGGACTCCGGGTGCCCGACGACCTCAGCGTGACGGGGTTCGACGGCGTCTCACTGCCGTGGCTCGCGGCGCCGCTGACCACGATCGATCAGCACGCCGAGGAGAAGGGGCGCGCGCTCGGCCGACTGGTCGCGCGCCTGCTCGACGGCGTCCCCGCCGATCAGATCGACGACGTCACGATCGCCACCGACCTCCGCATCGGAGGTACGACGGCGCCGCCGGCGCACTGACGGGGCGAGACCCGGTCCGGACTAAAGGGGGACGCGATCCCGTGTCGCTGTGCGCCCTCGCCGCAACGCCGTCAACAAAGTTCTCAAGGGCGCCCAGATGTACCGATGAGCACGGGCGTGGGCCGCGCCTTGCCGGGAGCCGTACCCCGGAGGTCAGCTGGGTGTTGACTGCTGGTCGCTCGGGCAGACAGACAAGGGACTGAACGAACCGACACCGAGCGAGACAGTCAGGTCCATCTACCAAGCTAGGGATCTCGAGCTTCGCGAGGCCGCCCTGTTCGCGGTCGGGGCCGCGGGATACAAGGTCCGCAGAGCACCTGGGACGATGCGCGATCTCACGGTGTGGCACTCCCGTGACGACGGCGCGTAGGTCGGCATCGTCTTCCCCTGTTCTCGGTTCACTCTTCGTCTTCGTAGTTTCGTGGTGGACGCACGGGCCGCGGGTAGGGAGTGCGGCTCCAGGCACCGGAGGTAGCGCGACCGCGTGGAGCGTCGGGAGTGTGGCTGCGCGCATGCAGCGTGTCGACCCTCCGCTCGAGCCGGTTGAGCTGCTGCGTCACGTTCCGGATGGCGGCGAGGATGTTTCGCTCGTCGCGTTCGACAACCTCCTCGTCCGATCGAACCTTGGCAGCCACGATCGCCGCCGCCGCGATCGCGATCAGCAGGGCAAGGCAGGCGATGCCGCCGAACATCAGGACCATGCCGATCACCACCTTGCTCTCTGGTTCCACTCTGCCGCGGGATGGTGGCGTCGGGTGGAGGCCAACGTTTCCAGTTTCGGGACCTCGGTCCCTACGTTGACGGCGGCGATCGTCAGCATGGTGGTCCATGGACAAGCAGCTGACCGACGACCGACCGCTGGACGCGGTGGCCCGACACCTGGTGACCTCGGTTCCGGTCTTCGGGTCCTCCGTCACGGCCGGCGAGGCCGTCGAGTCGATGCGGGGCCACACGTACGAAAGTGCCGCCGCCATCGCCTTGTGCGACGACGGACGGCTGCGGGGGATGGTGTCCGTCGAGCGGCTGTTCGCCACTCGTGACGACACTCGGCTCATCGACATCGCCGAGACCGATCCACCCGTAGTGGGCCCCGAGATCGACCAGGAGGTCGCTGCTTGGCGGGCCGTACGGCACCGCGAAGGCAGCCTGGCGGTCGTTGACGAGGACCATCGGTTCGTCGGACTGATTCCGCCGTCGGCGTTGCTCGATGTCCTCCTTCTGGAGCACGACGAGGACATGGCCCGGATGGGCGGGTATCTCAAGAGCTCGTCACTGGCTCGCAACGCGGCGGAGGAGCCGGTCGCCCGGCGTTTCGTCCACCGCATGCCTTGGTTGCTGGTCGGTCTGGTCGGAGCCATGCTCAGCATCGGCATCGTCAGTGC